>NZ_JBHWIJ010000031.1:0-3936 GCF_042732255.1 Kitasatospora sp. NPDC059803
CAGTTGGCGCGGTCGAAGTCGATCGCGCTGTAGGCCCGCAGCTTCGACAGCTTGTGGACGGAGTTGATCTCGCGGATCGTGCCGCTCTTGGAACGCATCACCAGCGAGCTGGTGGTGGCGGTCTCCTGGCGGTAGTGCACGCCGCGCAGCAGCTCGCCGTCGGTGATGCCGGTGGCGACGAAGAACACGTTCTCGCCGCTGACCAGGTCGTCGGTGGTGAGCACCCGGTCCAGGTCGTGGCCGGCGTCGAGGGCCTTCTGCCGCTCGGCGTCGTCCTTGGGCCACAGTCGGCCCTGGATGACGCCGCCCATGCACTTCATGGCGCAGGCCGCGATGATGCCCTCGGGGGTGCCGCCGATGCCCATCAGCAGGTCGACGCCGGTGCCCTCGCGGGCGGCCATGATGGCGCCGGCCACGTCGCCGTCGGAGATGAACTTGATCCGGGCGCCCGCCTCGCGGATCTCCCGGACCAGGCCGTCGTGGCGCGGGCGGTCGAGGACGACGACCGTGACGTCCTCGACGGCGCTGCCCTTGGCCTTGGCGACCCGGCGGATGTTGACGGCCGCGGGGGCGGTGATGTCGACGAACTCGGCGGCCTCGGGGCCGGCCACCAGCTTGTCCATGTAGAACACGGCACTGGGGTCGAACATGGTGCCGCGGTCGGCGACGGCCAGGACGGCGACGGCGTTGTTCATGCCCTTGGCGGTGAGCGTGGTGCCGTCGACCGGGTCGACCGCGACGTCGCACTCGGCGCCGGTGCCGTCGCCGACCCGCTCGCCGTTGTAGAGCATCGGGGCTTCGTCCTTCTCGCCCTCCCCGATGACGACTACGCCGTTCATCGAGACGGTCGAGACGAGGGTGCGCATCGCCTTGACGGCGGCGCCGTCCGCGCCGTTCTTGTCGCCACGGCCGACCCACCGGCCGGCGGCCATCGCGGCCGCCTCGGTGACCCGGACGAGTTCGAGCGCGAGGTTCCGGTCCGGAGCCTCGGGCGCGACCTCCAGGGCGCTGGGAAGGTGGTTCGGGTACTGCGTGGTCATCGTCGTTACCTCTCTGTACGCGACGGCCAGTAAGCGCCCGACTACTGCCTGGTCGAACGCCGTGGTGAGGGTCCTGCGATCGTATCTGCCTATGGGATGACTGTCTGTGGCGCGGGTCGCCACCCGGCGCCCGACCTGGTCGGTTCGTCCCGCTTCACCCGTACGCGGGCACCCCGGGTGGCCGTACCGCCGTAGGGATGAGTCACCATGTGGGGGTGGCTGGAGAGAGCAAACGCATGAGGGGCCGGGAGACCGTACGGGACATGGTCCTGTCGATGCTGGCGGTCGGCGCCGTGGTCTGGATCGGGTACCTGTTCCTTCCGCACGACGCGAACAGCGACCCGGTGCACGTGGTCGAGTACAAGGTGGCGGCGGCCTCAGCGAAGCGCGGCGCGCCGTACCCGCTGCTCTCCCCGGACGGGCTGTCCGACCAGTGGCGGGCCACCTCGGTCGGCTACCAGCCGGCCGCGATCAGCAAGGGCAAGGGCAACGCCTGGCACCTGGGCTTCGTCACGCCGTCCGGCCAGTACGCGGCGGTCGAGCAGAGCGACGTCCCGCGCGACGCGCTGCTGGCCGACAAGATCGCGGGCGGCAAGCCGGACGGCACCTCCGAGGTCGCCGGGCGCACCTGGGAGCGGGTGCAGGGCGAGAAGTCCCGCGCCCTGACCGTGCAGACCGGCGACGCGACCACCGTGCTCACCGGCACCGCCTCCTACGAGGAACTGGCCGAGCTGGCCCAGGCGCTCAAGTAGCCCGTCCCCCTGGGCCGCCCCCGGGGGAACGGCTCCGTACGCCCCCGCGGACGCCCCGCGGACGCGCCCGTACGACCCCGTACGCCCCCGTGCGCATACGGAGAGGGGGGGCGCCCCGCGAACCCGGGGGGGGGGGCGGCGGGCGCGCCACACGCCGCCCCCCCGGCCCCCCACCGCCGTACCGGCCGGTGCCCCGAACACCCCTGGCGCGCCGGAGGCCTCGGCCGCGCCCGCCGCCGCCGAGCCCCGGCCGACGGCCTCCCCGGCCCCCGGCGCCCGCCCGAACGGTGCCCGCCCCGCCCAGGGCGCGGCCCGTCCGAACGGCCGACCGGTGCCCGCCCAGGCCCCGAACCCGGCCCCGAACGGCTCGCCCGCCGCGCCGTTCCCCGCCGGCCCCGGTGCGCAGGCCCCGGCGGAGGAGCCCGGCGTGTACGAGGCCGCCTCCCCCTTTGCGCCGCCCACCGCCGACCCGTTCGCCCCGATGGCGCCCACGGCCGGAGCCCGCGGCCGGCGCGACGACCGCCCGCAGCAGGGCGCCCAGCAGAACGGCGGCCAGCAGAGCGGCAGGCAGCGCAACGGTCGGCAGCCCGACGGACGGCCGCAGCAGGGCCCGCGCCCGGGCGCCCGCCCGCAGGGCCCGGCGGCCGGCGCGACGGACCCGGAGGACACCTCGGTCGACGGCTTCGAGCCGATCCGCGAGGGCACCCCGCCGCCCGCCGCCATACCGGGCCTGCCGCAGAACGGCGCCGCGCACGGCGGCGAAGCCCGCCCGCAGCCCGGCCTGTTCGCCTCGGCCCCGGCCGGTGCCGACCCGTTCGCCGCCCAGCGCCCCGCCGGGCCGGGCCAGGACGCCTTCGCCCACCCGGCCCCCGGCGGGCTCTTCCCCGGCGCCCCCGGGCACCCGCAGCAGCAGCCCGGACCGGACCCGGAGGCCACCGAGCTCACCCCGCTGCCGACCCCCGCCCCGGGCCCCCGGCCCGCACCGCAGCCGGCCAAGACCGAGTCCGCGCCCGCGCCCGCGCCCGCCAAGGGCAAGGGCAAGGGCAAGGCCAAGCCGAAGGCCAGCGCCGGCAAGAAGCTGGTCAAGCTGGGCGTGTACGGCGTCGGCTTCGTGCTGTTCCTCGGCGCCGCCGCGTACGGCACCGGTCTGATGCTCAACCAGTCCGACATCCCCAAGGGCACCGTGGTGCTCGGCACCGACATCGGCGGCAACAGCCGCGACCAGGCGATCCACCAGCTCGACGAGACCGTCGGCAAGACCGGCCAGCAGCCGCTCAAGCTGAAGGTCGGCGACCAGGCGCTGAACCTCGACCCGACCGTCGCCGGGCTGAGCTTCGACACCACGGGCACCGTGGACGGCCTCGCCCAGCACAGCTACAGCCCGGTCGACGTCATCAAGTCGCTGAAGGGCGGCACCAAGGCGGTCGCACCGGACGTCAAGGTGGACCGGGCCAAGCTCAAGGCCGCCCTGGACACCCTGGCCTCCGGCTCGGGCCAGGGCCTTCAGGAGGGCTACGTCAAGTTCGCCGAGAACGGCGACCCGGTCGTGGTGCCCGGCCGGGCCGGCCAGGCCGTCGACTCGGCGAGCGCCCTCGACGTGGTCGAGCAGGCCTACCGCGACCGCGCCGCCGGCAAGCCCGACCAGCCGATCGCGCTCGCCGTCACGGCCGCCCAGCCCAAGGTCTCCCCGCAGGCCCTGCAAGCCGCCGCGGACAGCCTCGGCAAGTCCGCGCT
Source organism: Kitasatospora sp. NPDC059803 (assembly GCF_042732255.1). Classification (NCBI taxonomy): domain Bacteria; kingdom Bacillati; phylum Actinomycetota; class Actinomycetes; order Kitasatosporales; family Streptomycetaceae; genus Kitasatospora; species Kitasatospora sp. NPDC059803. The sequence continues at coordinate 3,527 of NZ_JBHWIJ010000031.1, forward strand.
CAACGGCAACGTGTACGTCCTGGCCGGCACCAAGAAGTGGATCTTCGGCAAGGTGGTCGCCGCCAAGACGCTCACGCTCGTCCCGGACGCCTCCGGCAAGATCGTGCCCAAGTGGGACCTCGACGCGCTGAACGGCCAGCTGGGCAGCGTGTTCGACAAGGTGAAGGTCAAGAAGAACGGCCAGACCGCCGCGATCACCCCGCAGGACGTCGCGGACGCCGTCACCTCGCTGCTCGACAAGACCGGCGAGAAGGACCGCACCTTCAAGTTCACCGTCGCCTGAGCAACGACCGCACCGATCGGGGGGGGGGGGGGGGGGGGGGGCCCACCACCAAAACAACCAACACCCACACCAAAAAAAAAAAGAAAAAAAAAAAAACACAACAACACCCACCACCCCAACAAAAAAA
>NZ_JBHWIJ010000031.1:3946-13144 GCF_042732255.1 Kitasatospora sp. NPDC059803
CGTCGATGGTCTCCAGGTCGATCGGCCGGTCCCCGCCGGCCGCGGGCGCCCCCCCCGGTGCGGGGCGGAAAAACCGGGGGGGGGGCCCCCCGTGGGGGGGCCCCGGGGGGGCCCCCGGGGGGGGGGCCGCCACCCGCCCCCCCCCTCGACAACTCCCCCTCCCGGTCAGCAAGATGTGACGCCACACCTTCCGCCACACCTTCCGCCACAGCCACCTCGGGGAGCACGCCGATGAGCCGCCGCCTCCAGCACCGGACGGCCCTGCTCGCCGGTCTCACCGCCCTGTCGCTCTCACTGACGCTCTGTTCGTGCGCCTCCGGCCAGGGCGGCGCCGCCGCGGACGGGCCGTCCGCCACCGGGGCCCCCAAGCTCACCTCGATCGACGTCAACCCGCGCGAGCGCTCCCAGCTGCGCCAGGGCGGCACCCTGCACCTGGCGATCGCCCAGTTCTCCCGCCAGTGGTCGCCGATCCAGACCGACGGCAGCGAGTCCTCGACGATCAGCGTCAGCAAGCCGCTGCTGCCGACCTTCTTCCGCTCCGACGCGGCCGGCACCCAGACCGTCAACCCGGCCTACCTGCAAGACGCCCACGCGGAGCTGCGGGACGGCCGGCAGGTCGTCGTCTGGACGCTCAACCCGAAGGCCCACTGGTCCGACGGCACCCCGATCACCTGGCGCGACCTCGAAGCCAACTGGCGCGCGCTGAACGGGAAGGACCCGGCCTACCGGCCCGCCAGCAACACCGGCTTCGAACAGGTCTCCTCGGTCGAGCGGGGCAAGGACGACTTCCAGGCGGTGATGACCTTCGACCGGCCGTTCTCCGAGTGGCAGTCGATGTTCAACGGCGCCGCCAACGCCCCGCTGCTGCCCGCGAGCCGGCTCGCCACCCCGGAGCTGTTCAACTCCGCCTACCTGGACGCGATCCCGGTCACCGCCGGCCCGTTCAAGGTCGAACGGCTGGACCGCGCCGCCCAGACCATCACCCTGGTCGCCGACCCCGCCTGGTGGGGCGACAAGCCGATGCTGGACCGGATCGTCTTCCACGCCATGCTGCCCAACGCCATGGCCCCCGCCTTCGCCAAGGGCGAGATCGACCTCTTCAACAACGGCCCGGACGTCGCCGGCTACCAGACCATCAAGAGCACCAAGGGCGCCGCCGTCCGCCGAGCCGGCGGGCCCGACTTCCGCCAGCTCACCCTCAACGCCCGCACCCCGGCGCTCAGCGACGCGACCGTCCGCCAGGCCGTCTTCCAGGCCGTCAACCGGGACGCCGTCATCCGCTCCGACCTGAACGGCCTGGACTGGCCCGCCGCCCCGCTCAACAACCACCTGCTGGTCGCCAACCAGAACGCCTACCGGGACAACTCCCTCGGCCTCAGCCGCTACGACCCCGCCGAGGCCGCCCGCAAGCTGGACGCGGCCGGCTGGCGGCTCGACGGCGACGTCCGCAAGCGCAACGGCCGCGAGCTGAACCTGCGGATGGTCATCCCGGCCGGCGTCACCCAGGCGCAGAGCGAGGCCGACAGCGCCACCAGGACGCTCAAGGACGTCGGCATCAAGGTCACCACGGTCACCGCCGCCGCCAACGAGTTCTTCGACAAGTACGTCAACCGCGGCGACTTCGACATCACCGCCTATTCGCTGCTCGGCACGCCCTTCCCGGCCAGCGGCAACCGCGCCGACTTCGTCCAGAACGGCGGCACCAACCACGTCGGCGCGGGCAGCCCGGCGGTGGACGCCGCCCTCGACCGGGCCGCCGCCGCACCCGACGCGGCCACCGCCTCCGAGGCGATCAACCAGGCCGACGGCGAGCTGTGGAAGGTGGCCGGCGTGCTGCCGCTCTACCAGCGCCCGCAGCTGTACGGCGCCCGCGCCAACCTCGCCAACATCGGCGCCCAGGGGCTGTCCGACATCGTCTGGGAGAACGTCGGCTTCGAGCGGTAGGCGGCGGCGACGCGTAGGCGCCCTCAGCCGTGCAGGGTCTCCCGCCAGAAGTGGCAGGCGCTGCGCCGGCCCGGCAGTTCGGCGCCCTCGGCGTCCACCACCGGTACCAGCGGCGGGAGTTCGCTCAGGCAGCGGTCCTGCACCCGGTTGCAGCGCGGGTTGAACGCGCAGCCCTGCGGGACCTCCAGGAGGCTGGGCGGCAGGCCCTTGATGGCGTGGAGGTTCTGCCCCTTCTGGTCCAGCCGGGGGATCGAGTCGAGCAGGCCCCGGGTGTACGGGTGGGCGGGGCGCGCGTACAGGTCGCGCACCGGGGCCGTCTCGACGATCCGGCCCGCGTACATCACCGCGATCGTGTCCGCGACGTCGGCGACCACACCGAGGTCGTGGGTGATCAGGATCAGCCCCATGTGGAACTCGTGCTGCAACTCGGCCAGCAGGTCCATCACCTGGGCCTGGACGGTGACGTCCAACGCGGTGGTGGGCTCGTCCGCGATGATCAGGTCCGGCTCCATGGAGAGCGCCATGGCGATCATGATGCGCTGGCGCATGCCGCCGGAGAACTGGTGCGGGTAGTCGCCGACGCGCTGCCTGGCCGCCGGGATCCGCACCCGGTCCATCAGCTCGATGGCCCTCTCCCTGGCCTCCTTGCGGCTGGCGCCGCGGTGCACCTGGAACATCTCGCCGAGCTGGTAGCCCACGCTGAGCACCGGGTTGAGCGAGGACAGCGCGTCCTGGAAGATCATCGCGATCTTCTGGCCCCGGACGAACCGCCGGGCCTTGGAGCCCATGGTCAGCAGGTCCTCGCCGCGGTAGAGGATCCGCCCGCCGGTGATCCGCCCGGGCGGCACGTCCAGGATGCCCATGATCGCCTGCGCGGTCACCGACTTGCCCGAACCGGACTCGCCCAGCACCGCCAGCGTCTCCCCGGCCGACACCGAGTAGCTCACCCCGTTGACGGCCCTGGCCACGCCGTCCCGGGTACGGAACTCGACGTGCAGGTCGTCGACCTCCAGCAGCGGGGTCCCGGGCACCAGGTCCTCCCGACCGCCGCCGATCACCTCCACCATGTCCATCCGAGCAGCCCTCCCCCAGCGCGGCAGCGAGCACCTATACGCGCAGAGCAACTATCAACGACCCGACCCCACTTGCGGAATTGCGCGGCACGTCTCTTTTCCATCACAAGAAAGGGCGCACCCCCCGGTGCGGGGGGCGCGCCCTGGATCCCGCGAGCCGCTAACCGGGCCCGGTATCCCCCTGCCCAGCCTCGCGCTCCGCCGCACTCTGCCCAATCTCGCGCTCCGCAGCGAAGTGACACGCCGAGTCGTGCCGGGCCGCCCCGCCCAGCCAGGACGGCGAGGCAAGCAGCGGGATCTCGGCCGCGCAGCGGTCCTGCGCCTTCCAGCAGCGGGTGCGGAAGCGGCAGCCGGACGGCGGGTTGGCCGGCGAGGGCACGTCCCCGGTGAGCACGATCCGGTCCCGCGACTCCCGGGCCGTCGGGTCCGGAACGGGGACGGCGGAGAGCAGCGCCTGGGTGTACGGGTGGGTGGCGTGGTCGTAGATCTCGGCATCGCTGCCGATCTCGACCATCTTGCCGAGGTACATCACGCCGACGCGGTCGGAGATGTGCCGGACGATGGAGAGGTCGTGCGCGATGAACATGTACGAGAGGTTGAACTCGCCCTGCAGCTTGTCCAGCAGGTTGATCACCTGTGCCTGGACGGACACGTCCAGGGCAGAGACCGGCTCGTCGCAGATGATGATCTCGGGCTTGAGCGCCAACCCCCGTGCGATGCCGATGCGTTGGCGTTGCCCGCCGGAGAACTGGTGCGGGTAGCGGTTGATGTACTCGGGGTTGAGCCCGACCACGTCCAGCAGGTCCTGGACGGCCTTGCGACGGTCCCCCTTGGGCGCCACCTCGGGGTGGATCTCGAACGGCTCCCCGATGATGTCGCCGACCGTCATGCGCGGGTTCAGCGAGGTGTACGGGTCCTGGAACACCATCTGGATGTTGCGGCGGACGGCCTTCAGCGCCGACCCGGACAGCCGGGAGATCTCCTCTCCCTTGTAGCGGACCGATCCCCCGGTGGCCGGCTCCAGGTTCATCAGCACCTTGGCCAGCGTGGACTTCCCGCAGCCGGACTCGCCGACGACGCCCAGCGTCTCGCCCTGCCTCAGGTCGAAGGAGACCCCGTCGACGGCCTTCACGGCGCCGACCTGCTTCCTGAACAGCACGCCCTTGGTCAGCGGGAAGTGCTTGACCAGGTCCCGGACTTCGAGGATCGGCTCGCCGCGCGGCACCTCCTGGGCGAAGGCGGCCTCCTCCGGCACCGCGGCGCCCAGTGCGCTGGACCCGTTAGCGGCCATGGAGGGTCTCCTTCCAGAAGAAGCAGGCGCTGCCCCGCCCGGCCAGCGGGGCTCCGTCGTCCTCGGCGACCGGGTACAGCTCCGGCACCTCGGCCCGGCAGCGGTCCTGCGCCCGCGGGCAGCGCGGGTTGAAGGCGCAGCCCTGGGGGATCCGCAGCAGGTTGGGCGGCAGGCCCTTGATGGCGTACAGCTCCTGGCCCTTCTGGTCCAGCCGCGGGATGGAGTCCAGCAGGCCGCGGGTGTACGGGTGCGCGGGGCGCGCGTACAGGTCGTGCACCGGGGCGGTCTCGACGATCCGGCCGGCGTACATCACGGCGATCTTGTCCGCGACGTCGGCGACCACGCCGAGGTCGTGGGTGATCAGGATCAGGCCCATGTGGAACTCCGCCTGGAGCTCCGCGAGCAGGTCCATCACCTGGGCCTGCACGGTGACGTCCAGCGCGGTGGTGGGCTCGTCCGCGATGATCAGGTCCGGTTCCAGGGCCAGCGCCATGGCGATCATGATGCGCTGGCGCATGCCGCCGGAGAACTGGTGCGGGTAGTCGTTCACCCGCTGCTTGGCCGCCGGGATGCGCACCCGCTCCATCAGCTCGACGGCCTTCTCCTTGGCCTCCTTGCGGGACGCCCCCCGGTGGGCGCGGAACATCTCGCCGAGCTGGAAGCCCACCGTCAGCACGGGGTTGAGCGAGGACAGCGCGTCCTGGAAGATCATCGCGATCTTCTGGCCGCGGATCCTGCGCCGTTCCTCGTTGCCCATCTTCAGCATGTCCCGGCCGCGGAAGCGGATCTCCCCGCGCGGGATCCGGGCCGGCGGCATGTCCAGGATGCCCATGATCGCCTGCGCGGTCACCGACTTGCCCGAGCCGGACTCGCCGAGCACCGCGAGCGTCTCCCCCGCCCGGACGCTGTAGTCGACCCCGTTGACCGCCTTGGCCACGCCGTCCCGGGTGACGAACTCGACGTGCAGGTCGCGGACGTCGAGCAGCGGCCCCTCGTACGACGCGGCCCGCTCGGACCTGGTGGCGTCCACGGCTGTACTCACGTTGCGCTCCCCTCGCTCAGCGAAGCTTCGGGTCGAGGGCGTCGCGCACCGCGTCGCCCAGCATGATGAAGGCCAGCACGGTGACGGAGAGCGCCACGGCCGGGAAGAACAGCACGTACGGCGCCGTCCGAATCACCTTCTGGGCGGAGGAGATGTCGATGCCCCAGGAGATGGTCGGGTCCTGCAGACCGATGCCGAGGAAGCTCAGCGTCGCCTCGGTGGCGATGTAGCCGCCGAGCGCGATGGTGGCGACGACGATCACGGGGGCGATGGCGTTCGGCAGGATGTGCCGGAACATCAGCCGCCCCGTCCCGGCGCCGAGCGCCCGGCCGGCCACCACGTAGTCGGACTGTTTGACGGTCAGCACGGCGCCGCGCATGACGCGGGCGATCTGGGTCCAACCGAGGAAGGCCAACGCGATGACCACGCTCCACACCGTGCGGGTGGTGAAGGCGTTCAGCAGCACCAGGGCGCCGAGCAGCAGCGGGAGGCCGAAGAAGATGTCGGTGATCCGGGAGATCACCGCGTCGACGGCGCCGCCAAAGTAGCCGGCGACCATGCCGGCCAGTCCGCCGAGCACGGTGACCGACAGGGTCACGCAGATGCCGACGGTGATCGAGGCCCGGGCGCCGTACACCACCCGGGCGTAGATCGACCGGCCCTGCCCGTCGTAGCCGAACCAGCCGGCGCCGAAGAAGTCCGTCCAGTCCGGCCGCCTGAGGTAGTCGTGGATCAGGTCGGCCTTGCGCGGGTCGGCGTCGGTGAACGCCCAGGGGAAGATCGCCATGACGACCAGCAGCAGGATCAGCACGGCGGAGATCAGGAAGATCGGCCGCCGGCGCAGGTCCCGCCAGGCGTCGCCCCAGAGGCTGCGGGCCTCCTCCCGCTTGGCCGGGTCGGGCTCGACCAGGGTCTCCTGCTCGACCGCCATGCCCTGCTCCCCGGCGTAGTCGAGGTGTGAGACCCCGGGCTTGGGGTGCGGCTCGTAGGAGTTCTCGTCGTGGATGTCAGGCATAGCGGATCCTCGGGTCCAGGACCGCATAGAGCAGGTCGACGAGCAGGCTGGCGACGAGGTAGACGATCACCAGGACGGTCACGATGCCGACCACGGTGGGGCCTTCCTTCTGGTTGATCGCCCGGTACAGGACGTTGCCGACGCCCTGCACGTTGAAGATGCCCTCGGTGACGATCGCCCCGCCCATCAGGGCGCCGAGGTCGGTGCCGAGGAAGGTGACCACCGGGATCAGCGAGTTGCGCAGCAGGTGGCGGGAGATGACGGTCCGCCGGGGCAGGCCCTTGGCGACCGCCGTGCGGATGTAGTCGGCCCGCAGGTTCTCGCCGATGGACGTCCGGGTGAGCCGGGCGACGTACGCGAGCGAGAGCGAGCCCAGCACGATCGCGGGCAGGATCAGCTGGGAGAGGTCGGTGGAGTCCTGCACCGTCGGGGTGACCCAGCCGAGGTTGGTGGCGAAGATCGTCTGCGCGATGTAGGCCAGCACGAAGACCGGGATCGAGATCACCACCAGGGTGAGGATCAGCACCAGGGTGTCCTGGATGCTGCCGCGCCGGAGGCCGGAGGCCATGCCCAGGGCGAGGCCGAGGACCACTTCGAAGACGAAGGCCATCAGCGCGAGCCGGATGGTGACCGGGAAGGCGGTCGCCATGATCTCGGAGACGGGACGGCCGGTGAAGCTCGTCCCGAAGTCCCCCTGGAAGAGGTTCCCCATGTAGTGCAGGTACTGCTTCCAGACCGGCTGGTCCAGGAAGTACTTGTGCTTGATGCTGGCCACGATGGCCGGGTCGGCGGCCTTCTCGCCGAACAACGCCGACACCGGGTCGCCCGGCAGCGTGTAGACCATCAGGAAGATCAGCAGCGTGGTGCCAAAGAACACCGGGATCATCTGCAGCACCCGCCGCAGCACGTAACTGCCCATCCGAGCCTCCTTCCTAGACGTGCCCTGGGTGCACGGCCGGCCGGGGACGGTCGGCCGGGAGGGCCGGGCCCCGCCCTCCGTGCGGGAAGGGCGGGGCCGGCGCGAGGGGTCGGGGGATCAGCCCTTGACCTCGACCTGGGTCCAGGCCGGGTTGCCGAAGGAGTCGAACTTCACGTTCTGCACCTTGGTCGAGTAACCCGAGTTGGTGCGGTAGTACCAGAGCGGGATGGCCGGCATCCCGCTCGGCAGCACCGCCTCGGCCTGCTGGTAGCCGGTCACCGTGTCGGCGACGCTGGCGGCCTCGTCGGCCTTGGTGGCCGCCTGGTCGAACTGCGGGTTGCTGTAGCCGAAGTCGTTGGACGCGGCGCCGGTGCGGTACACGTCGGACAGGAAGTTGGCGTTCAGCGGGTAGTCCTGCACCCAGCCGGTGCGGAAGGCGCCGTTGACCTGGTGCCCGGTGATCGCGGCGCGCGCGGTCTTGAAGTCGGGCTTCGGGTCGCCGAGGCACTCGACGCCGGTGCTCTGCCGGATCGAGTTGCAGACCGCGTCGACCCACTCCTTGTGGCCGCCGTCGGAGTTGTAGGTGATCAGCAGCTTGTTGCCGGGGACGCCGCCGCCGTCGCTGATCAGCTGCTTGGCCTTGGCCGGGTCGAACTTGCAGAAGTCGCCGCAGGCGCCGTCCTTGTAGCCCTCGACGCCCTCGGCCACCCAGGCGGTGGCCGGCTTGCGGGAGTTCTGCAGCACCGTCTTGGTGATGGTGTCGCGGTCGATCGCCATGGACAGGCCCTGGCGCACCTTGGCCTTGTCGGGCGCGGCCCAGTCGGCCTGGTAGAGGGTGAAGCCGATGTTCTGGATGGCGCCCTGCGGGGCGTCGATCGCCCGGTCGCCGAGGTCGCTCTTGTACGTCGCCAGCGCGGACGGCGGCACCTGGTCCATCACGTCCAGGTTGCTGGACTGGAGGTCGGCGTAGGCGGCCTCGGACGTGGTGTACATCCTGAAGACGATGCCGCCGTTCTTCGGCTTGTCGACGCCCTGGTAGTCCGGGAAGGCCTTGGTGACGACCTCGGAGTTGTGGTTCCAGCTGACGAACTGGTAGGGGCCGTTGCCCACCGGCTTCTGCCCGTACCCGGTCGGGTCGTTGAAGAAGGCGTCCGGCAGCGGGGAGAAGGCGATGTAGCCGAGCTTGTACTCGAAGTACGAGACCTTGTTGCTGAGCTTGACGGTGAAGTGCAGGTCGTCGACCACGGTCAGGCCGGACATCTTGGTCGCGGTCGGCTGGCCGCTGACGGGGTGGACGTTCTGGTAGCCCTCGATGTCGGAGAACCAGGAGCTGTTGATCTGGTTGTTGCTGGTGGTCGCGCTCCAGTTCCAGGAGTCCACGAAGTTCTTGGCGTGCACCGGCGTGCCGTCGTGGAACTTCCAGCCGTCCTTCAGCGTGACGTCGAAGGTCTGGGAGTCACTGGTGTCGATCTTGTCGGCGACCTGCATCCGGATCTTGGCGGTGGCGGGGTCGTAGTCGACCAGCCCCTTGAAGAGGTTCTGGATGACGCGACCACCGCCGACCTCGTTCGCGTTGGCGGGCTGCAGCGGGTTCTGCGGCTCACTGCTCTGGTAGCTGAAGCTCTTGCTGCTGTCCGGCGAGCTGTTGCTGCTTGCGCCGCCGCCGCTGCACCCGGCGGCCACCAGGGCCACGGATGTCGCAGCGGCGAGGACCCAGCGAGCACGGGCGGCTACGGGCATGGTGGTCCCTCCTCGTGGTGTGTGTCGCATCACACCCCATGAGAAGCGTGCCCGGCTGACGGCGCGAGTCAGGGGGGGCCCGGCCGGGGGGCCCCCCCCCCCCGGGGTGGGTGTGTCGCGGGGCGGTGGGCGCCGCCCGCGACCACGCCCCGCGCAGCGGGGGGCGGCGGGGCT
>NZ_JBHWIJ010000031.1:13154-46512 GCF_042732255.1 Kitasatospora sp. NPDC059803
ACCGCCCCGTGAGATGACGGAACGACGGAAGGGCCCGCGGCACGAAGCCACGGGCCCTTCCGGGGATGCCACGGGGAGTCAGGCGGCGGCCGGCTCCCGGACCTCGGCGAAGTGACAGGCCGAGTCGTGCGCGGCCGGGCCCTTCAGCACCGAGGGCACCGCGAGCAGCGGGATCTCCTCGGCGCAGCGGTCCTCCGCCTTCCAGCAGCGGGTGCGGAAGCGGCAGCCGGACGGCGGGTTGGCCGGCGAGGGGATGTCACCGGTCAGGATGATCCGATCGCGGTTCTCGCGCGCCGTCGGGTCCGGCACCGGCACCGCGGAGAGCAGCGCCTGGGTGTACGGGTGGGTGGCGTTCTCGTAGATCTGCTCGTCGGTGCCGATCTCGACCATCTTGCCGAGGTACATCACGCCGACGCGGTCGGAGATGTGCCGGACGATGGAGAGGTCGTGCGCGATGAACATGTACGACAGGCCGAAGTCGCCCTGCAGCTTCTCCAGCAGGTTGATCACCTGCGCCTGGACGGACACGTCCAGGGCGGAGACCGGCTCGTCGCAGATGATGATCTCGGGCTTGAGCGCGAGACCGCGGGCGATGCCGATGCGCTGGCGCTGGCCGCCGGAGAACTGGTGCGGGTACCGGTTGATGTACTCCGGGTTCAGACCCACGACGTCCAGCAGGTCCTGGACGGCCTTGCGGCGGTCGCCCTTGGGCGCCACCTCGGGGTGGATCTCGAACGGCTCCCCGATGATGTCGCCGACGGTCATGCGCGGGTTCAGCGAGGTGTACGGGTCCTGGAACACCATCTGGATGTTCCGGCGGACGGCCTTGAGGGCCTGGCCGGACAGCTTGGAGATGTCCTCGCCCTTGAACAGCACCTGGCCGGAGGTGGCCCGCTCCAGGTTCATCAGCACCTTGGCCAGCGTGGACTTGCCACAGCCGGACTCGCCGACGATGCCGAGCGTCTCGCCCTTCGCCAGCTCAAAGGAGATGCCGTCGACCGCCTTGACCGCGCCGACCTGCTTCTTGAAGAGGATGCCCTGGCTCAGCGGGTAGTGCTTGACCAGGTCCCTGACCTCCAGGATGGGCTCAGCCATGGAGGGTCTCCTTCCAGAGGTGGCACGCGCTGCGGCGGCCGGTGAGCTCCTTGCCGTCCTTGTCCGCCACCTGGTGCAGCGCCGGGATCTCCGTGCGGCACAGGTCGGTGGCGACGTCACAGCGGGGGTTGAACGCGCAGCCGGCCGGGACCTTCAGCAGGTTCGGGGGCAGGCCCTTGATCGCGTACAGCTCCTGGCCCTTCTGGTCCAGGCGCGGGATGGAGCGGAGCAGGCCCTTGGTGTACGGGTGCGCCGGGTTGGCGTACAGGTCGTGCACCGGGGCGGTCTCGACGATCCGGCCGGCGTACATCACCGCGATCTTGTCCGCGACGTCGGCGACCACGCCGAGGTCGTGGGTGATCAGGATCAGGCCCATGTTGTACTCGGCCTGGAGCTCCGCGAGCAGGTCCATCACCTGGGCCTGGACGGTGACGTCCAGGGCGGTGGTGGGCTCGTCCGCGATGATCAGGTCGGGCTGCATGGAGAGCGCCATGGCGATCATGATGCGCTGGCGCATGCCGCCGGAGAACTGGTGCGGGTAGTCGCCGACGCGCTGCCTGGCGGCCGGGATGCGCACCCGGTCCATCAGCTCGATGGCCTTCTCCTTGGCGTCCTTCTTGGAAGCGCCCTGGTGCACCCGGAACATCTCGCCGAGCTGGTAGCCCACGCTGAGCACGGGGTTGAGCGAGGACAGCGCGTCCTGGAAGATCATCGCGATCTTCTGGCCGCGGATCCTGCGCCGCTCCTCGTTGCCCATCTTGAGCATGTCCTGGCCGCGGTACAGGATCTCGCCCTGCGTCACCTTGCCGGGCGGCATGTCCAGGATGCCCATGATGGTCTGGGCGGTCACGGACTTGCCGGAGCCGGACTCTCCGAGCACGGCGAGCGTCTCGCCCGCCGCGACGGAGTAGTTGACGCCGTTCACGGCCTTCGCGATGCCGTCCCGGGTGTGGAACTCCACGTGGAGGTTCTTGACCTCCAGCAGCGGGGTGCCAACTTCGAGTCGGCCGCTCTTCTGGTTGTTGTTCTCGATCACGGTGGTCATCGGGTCGTCACCTCTTCTCTCAGCGGAGCTTCGGGTCGAGGGCGTCGCGCACCGCGTCGCCGAGCATGATGAAGGCCAGAACCGTGAGGCTCAGCATTCCGGCGGGGAAGAACAGGGCGAACGGAGCGGTCCGGATCACCTTCTGGGCGGTGTTGATGTCGATGCCCCAGGAGATGGTCGGGTCCTGCAGACCGATGCCGAGGAAGCTCAGCGTCGCCTCGGTGGCGATGTAGCCGCCGAGCGCGATGGTGGCGACGACGATCACGGGGGCGACCGCGTTCGGCAGGATGTGCTTCCACAGGATCCGGCTGGTGCCGGCGCCGAGCGCCTTGGCCGCCGTCACGAAGTCGGCCTGCTTGATGGTGATGACCGAACCGCGCATGACACGGGTCATCTGGGTCCAGCCCAGGGCGACCAGTGCGAACACCACGCTCCAGATGGTGCGCGAGGTGAAGGCGTTGAGGATCACCAGGGCGCCGAGCAGCAGCGGGATGCCGAAGAAGATGTCGGTGACCCGGGAGATGATCGTGTCGACCCAGCCACCGAAGTAGCCGGCCAGCATGCCGGTGATGCTGCCGAGGATGGTCACACCCGCGGTGACGCAGATGCCGACGACGACCGAGGCACGGGCCCCGTAGATCACCCGGGCGTAGATGCTGCGGCCCTGGAGGTCGTAGCCGAACCAGTCGGCCTGGAAGAAGTGGCTGTAGTTCGGCTTCGTCAGGTAGTGCGCGCGCAGGTCGCCTGCGCGCGGGTCCGCCGAAGTGAACAGCCCGGGGGCGATCGCGATGACGATCAGCAGCAGGATCAGCAGCGCGGAGATCACGAAGATCGGCTTGCGGCGCAGGTCGTGCCAGGCGTCGGAGCCGAGGCTGCGGGCCTTCTCGGGCTTGGCCGCCGCGGTGTCGGCGGCGCGCTGGGCCGGGATCTCCTCGGCCGTCTTCTTCTCGGTCAGGTCAGGCATAACGGATCCTCGGGTCCAGGACCGCGTAAAGCAGGTCGACGATCAGGCCGGCGGCCAGGTACACGAGCACCAGGAAGGCCACGAAGCCGGAGACGGTCGTGCCCTCCTTCAGGTTGATCGCGTGGAAGAGCGCGTTACCGACACCCTTGACGTTGAAGATGCCCTCGGTGACGATCGCGCCGCCCATCAGGGCGCCGAGGTCGGTGCCGAGGAAGGTGACCACCGGGATCATCGAGTTGCGGAGCAGGTGGGTGCCGATCACCTTGCGCCGCGGCAGGCCCTTGGCCACCGCGGTGCGGACGTAGTCGGCCTTGATGTTCTCGGCTATGGAAGTACGGGTGAGGCGCGCCACGTACGCCAGCGACAGCGAGCCGAGCACGATGGCCGGCAGCATCAGCTGGGTGATGTCGTTCGAGTCCTGGACGGTCGGCGTGACCCACTTCAGGTCGTCCGCGAAGACCGTCTGGAAGATGAAGCCGAGCACCGGAACCGGGATCGAGATCAGCAGCAGGGTCATGACCAGGGTGCCCTTGTCGAACGCCTTGCCCCGGCGAAGACCGGCGAACAGGCCGACAGAGACGCCCAGCACGATCTCGATGATGAAGGCCAGCAGCGCCAGCCGGACCGTGACCGGCAGCGCCTCGGTGATCACATCGAGCACCGGCCGTCCGGCCAGGGTGGTTCCGAAGTCACCGGTGAGCAGTTTCCCCATGTAATCGACGTACTGCTCGTACCACGGCTTGTCGAAGCCCATCTGGTGGGTCAGTGCGGCGAGCTGGGCCGGGTCCGGCGCCTTGTCGCCCCACATCGCGGCCACCGGGTCACCCGGCAGCAAGTGCACCATGACAAAGATGAGCAAGGTCGTTCCGAAGAAGACCGGGATCATCTGGAGCAGTCGCCTCGCGACAAAGCGCCCCATCGTGCCTCCATGTATGACTCTGCCGGGCCCGTCATCCCGGCCAGAGATAAGTCGGCGTGCCAACGGCCGGTGCCAGTCCTCGCCCTTGTGGGGATGGACGGGCACCGGCCGTTGTCACCGGGTCAGGCGGTGCCGACCGATTACTTCTTCTTGACCTCGACGTCGGTGTAGACCGGGTTGCCGAAGGAGTCGAACTTCACGTTCTGGACGTTGTTGGACCAGCCGGAGCTGGTCTTGTAGTACCAGAGCGGGATGGCCGGCATGTCCTTGGCCAGGACGGCCTCGGCCTGCTGGTAGAGCTCCGCGGTCTTCTCGACCGAGGTGGCCGCGTCGGCCTCCTTGGAGAGCTTGTCGAACTCCGGGCTGGAGTAGCCGGCGTCGTTCGCGGCGGCACCGGTGCCGTAGACGTCGCGCAGGAAGTTCGCGTTCAGCGGGTAGTCCTGCACCCAGCCGGTACGCATCATGCTCGACACCTGACGCTTGGTCACCAGGTCGCGCGAGGTCTTGAAGTCGGGCTTCGGGTCACCGAGGCACTCGACGCCGGTGGCCTGGCGGATCGAGTTGCAGACCGCGTCGACCCACTCCTTGTGACCGCCATCGGAGTTGTACAGGATGGTGATCTTGTTACCGGGGACACCGTTGCCCTCGGCGATGAGCTGCTTGGCCTTCGCCGGGTCGTACTTGCAGGCGTCGCCGCAGCTGCCGGCCTTGAAGCCCATGACGCCGGGCGCCACGAACGCGTCGGCGGGCTGACGCGTGCCGTTCAGCACGGTCTTGGTGATGGTGTCACGGTCGATGGCCATCGACAGGCCCTGGCGGACCTTGGCCTTCTCCGGAGCGTTCCACTCGGCGTTGTACAGCGCGAAGGAGATGTTCTGGATGGCGCCCTGCGGCTGGTCGACCGCGCGCTTGCCCAGGTCGTCCTTGTACTTGGGCAGGTCGGTCGAGTCGACCTGGTCCAGGACGTCGAGGGTGTCCGACATCAGGTCCTTGTACGCGGCCTCACCGGAGGTGTAGTTCCGGAAGACGATGCCGCCGTTCTTGGCCTTGTTGACGCCCGCGTACTTGTCGTAGGCGGCCAGGGTGATGGCCTTGTTGTGCTCCCACGAGACGAACTTGTACGGGCCGTTGCCGACCGGCTTCTGGCCGTAGCCCGCCGGGTCGGAGAAGAACCCGGTCGGCAGCGGGTAGAAGGCCGAGTAGCCGAGCTTGTACGTGAAGTACGAGACCGGGCTGGTCAGCTCGATGGTGAAGTGCGTGTCGTCGACGACCTTCAGACCGGACATGGTGTCGGCGGTCGGGTCACCCTTCTCCGGGTGAACGGCGTCGTAGCCGACGATGTCGGAGAACCAGTCCGAGTTGATCTGGTTGTTCTTGGTGTTCGCCGACCAGTTCCAGGAGTCCACGAAGGACTTGGCCGTCACCGGGGTGCCGTCGTGGAAAGTCCAACCGGACTTCAGCGTGACGGTGTAGCTCTTGGAGTCAGTGGTCTCGATCTTGTCGGCCACCTGGTTACGCAGGGCGCCGGTGGCGGGGTCGTAGTCGACAAGGCCCTGGAAGAGCTGCTTGACGATGCGGCCGCCCTGGTTCTCCATGGCGTTGGCCGGCTGCAGCGGACGCTGCGGCTCGCCGCTCTGGTAGCTGAACACGCCCTGGGCGTTGACCGCAGCGCCATCGGAGCTGCTCCCACCGGTGGAACCGCCACTGCTACAAGCAGTCGCGGCGAGGGCGACCGCAACAGCTGCGACAACCCACTTGGCCTGGCTCCCACCACGCATCGGTGTGCCTCCTGAATTCGACGTTGCAACGAGGAGGGCACTGCGGACGGGTGTTACCTGGCCCGCTGTGCCGTCCGCGCTCGTGGTTTCGGCGCGCACCCCTGCGCGTCACCCTTGACCCGAGCCTGACTGCACCCACTATCCGTCACGCACGGACACGAAAGTGACCAGTGACGATCTCAATTAGGTCACATGAACAGTCGGTAAGTTTCGAAAACCGGACATAAGAGACATAGCCAGACAGGCACCAAACGGACAGTCGTCATGAATGACGAACTGTCACGTTCGCTCAGCGGACACCTGGGAGTGATGAGCGCTATTCCGTTAATACGCCCGTCGACAACTTGGAGTAGTTGAAAAAGTTCGCCCCCCTCTCCATGGGAAAGGGGGGCGAAGCATTCCGGCCAAAGGCCGGTCAAGCCGTCCGGATCACGCCTTCTTGGCGCGCGAGGCGGTGCGGCCGCGGTCCTTCGCGTCGAGGACGACCTTACGGATGCGAACCGTCTCCGGGGTCACCTCGATGCACTCGTCCTCGCGGCAGAACTCCAGCGACTGCTCCAGCGAGAGCTTGCGCGGCGGGACGATCGACTCGGCCACGTCTGCGTTCGAGGAACGCATGTTGGTGAGCTTCTTCTCCTTGGTGATGTTGACGTCCATGTCGTCGGCGCGCGAGTTCTCGCCGACGATCATGCCCTCGTACACCTCGGTGCCCGGCTCGCAGAAGAGCACGCCGCGCTCCTGGAGGTTGGTCATCGCGAAGGCGGTGACCACACCGGACCGGTCGGCGACCAGCGAACCGTTGTTACGGGTCGTCAGGGTGCCGAACCACGGCTCGTGGCCCTCGTGGATCGAGTGCGCGATGCCGGTGCCGCGGGTGCTGGTGAGGAACTCGGTCCGGAAACCGATCAGACCGCGGGACGGGACGACGAACTCCATCCGGACCCAGCCCGAGCCGTGGTTGGACATGTTGTCCATCCGGCCCTTGCGGACGCCCATGAGCTGCGTGACCGCGCCCATGTGCTCCTCCGGCACGTCCACCGTGAGGCGCTCGACCGGCTCGTGGGTCTTGCCGTTGACCTGCTTGGTGACGACCTGCGGCTTGCCGACGGTCAGCTCGAAGCCCTCGCGGCGCATGGTCTCGATCAGGATGGCCAGCGCCAGCTCACCACGGCCCTGCACCTCCCAGGCGTCCGGGCGCTCGGTCTCCAGGACGCGCAGCGAGACGTTACCGATCAGCTCGCGGTCCAGGCGATCCTTCACCTGGCGGGCGGTGACCTTGCGGTCCACCTTGCCGCTGGACTTCGCGTCCGCGCCCTTGCCGCTGCCGCCACGGCCGACCAGCGGCGAGGTGTTGGTGCCGATGGTCATCGAGATGGCCGGCTCGTCCACCGTGATCAGCGGCAGCGCGATCGGGTTCTCCGGGTCGGCGAGGGTCTCGCCGATCATGATCTCGGAGATGCCGGCGACGGCGCAGATGTCACCCGGGCCCGCCACCTCGGCCGGCTTGCGGGTGAGCGCCTCGGTCATCAGCAGCTCCGAGATGCGGACGCTGGAGATGGTGCCGTCGCGCTTGATCCAGGCCACGGTCTGGCCCTTGCGCAGCTCGCCCTGCTCGACGCGCAGCAGCGCGATGCGGCCGAGGAAGTTGTCGGCGTCGAGGTTGGTGACGTGGGCCTGGAGCGGCGCGTCGGCCTCGTACGTCGGGGCCGGGACGTGCTCCAGCAGGGTGGAGAAGAACGGCTCCAGGCTGGTGCTGTCGGCCGGGACGGTGCCGTTCTCCGGCTTGGTCAGCGAGGCGACGCCGTCACGGGCACAGGCGTAGACGATCGGGAACTCGATCTGGTCCTCGTCCGCGTCCAGGTCCAGGAACAGGTCGTAGGTCTCGTTGATGACCTCGTCGATCCGGGAGTCCGGGCGGTCCGTCTTGTTGATGCAGAGGATGACGGGCAGCCGGGCGGTGAGCGCCTTGCGGAGCACGAAGCGCGTCTGCGGCAGCGGGCCCTCGGAGGCGTCGACCAGCAGGACGACGGCGTCCACCATCGACAGACCGCGCTCAACCTCGCCACCGAAGTCGGCGTGGCCCGGGGTGTCGATGATGTTGATGGTGATCGGCGCGCCACCATCCTTCGGGTGGTACTTGACGGCGGTGTTCTTCGCGAGAATGGTGATGCCCTTCTCGCGCTCCAGGTCGTTCGAGTCCATCATCCGGTCGTCGAGGTGCTGGTGGGCGGCGAAGGCGCCGGCCTGCTTCAGCATGGCGTCGACCAGAGTGGTCTTGCCGTGGTCGACGTGGGCGACGATAGCGACGTTGCGGATGTCGTTGCGCGTGGGCATGCCTAGCTGATTCTCCTGGAATCGTGGGTTGCGGCGCCCGGCCGCGAGACGCCGACCAGCGATCCCTTTGGATCGCCGCCGCCCGTTCCGCCTGCTACTACCGGTCCACCCGCCGTGGCAACGGACATGCCTCGGCTTCCTCCTATCGTACGGGGAAGCGCCCAGGTGAGCAGAAACGGGCAGGTCGGGCGGGATCAAGATCACAGACAGGTCACCCGTTCGTCACCCGGTGTTCGCTCTCCGACCGGCTCCGACGGGCCCGGGGAACGGGCTCAGCCGCTCCACCCCACGTCCTGGAAGCGCGGCCAGCCGTACCCCCAGACCCCGGCGCCCGCGACGCCCGCCCGGACGCCGACCAGCTCGGGCCGCTGGTAGAGCGGCACCGAGTGGCCGAGCTGCCAGATCCGCACGTCCGCCTCCTGGAGCAGGCCGAGCCGGGCGGCCGGGTCGAGCTCGGCGGTGGCGCGGTCGAAGAGCCGGTCGATCTCCTCGGTTCCGCTGCGGGCGTAGTTGCTGCCGAGGTCGAGGGTGCCGTCGGCGTCGGGCCGGGGCTTGGCGTAGACGGGCCGCTGCTCGCTCGCCGGGCTGGTGCCGGCGGGCCAGGAGAACAGGGCGAGGTCGTACTCCCCGGCGGCCAACTGGTCCTGGACGAAGGTGTCGGCGGACGCCGTCACGGCCTTCACCTCGACACCGGACTCGCCGAGGTCGGCGGCGAGCGCGTCGGCGGTCCGCTTGGCGGTCGCGGAGCCGGCCGGGACGAGCAGGGTGAGGGTGAGCTCCTTGTCGTCCTTGGTGCGGGTGCCGCCGGTGTCGGGCCGCTTCCAGCCCGCCTCGTCGAACAGCCGGGCGGCGTCGGCCGGGCCGGCGGCCGCACTGTTGTCGCGGTAGCCGTCCTGGTCGCCGGCGAGCAGGTGGCTGCCCAGCGGGGCGCCGGGCAGGCCGAGCGGGGTGAGCGCGGCGTCGGCGATCCGCCGCCGGTCGACGGCGCGGGTCAGGGCGAGCCGCAGGGCCGGGTCGGCGAGCGGGCCGTGGGCGGAGTTGAGGGTGAGCTGGGTGAGCGAGGCGCCGACGGCCCGGTGCACGATGACGCCGTGCAGTCCCTCGGCCCGCCGCAGGGCCAGCGCCGCGGCCTCGGGTGCGGCGCCCGGGGGCGCCGCCTCGGCGGTCGGCGTGCCGGAGGCGGCCGGGGTGTCGGTCGGCACGGCGGTCGGCGTGGCGGAGGCGGTGGGCGTGGCGGAGGCGGCCGGAGCGGGCGCGGGCACCGCCTGGTCCACCGCCGCGGTGAGCGGGGCGATGTCCAGCCGGTTCTGGTCGAGCGCGTCCAGCCGGCCCTCCGGCGGCGCGGCGATGAACTCGATCCGGTCGGTCTTCGGCTGGTCCCCCCACCACCGCGGGTTGCGGGCGAGGACGACCTGCCCGCCCGCGGCGTCGTACCCGGAGACGGTGTACGGCCCGGCGCTCAGGTGCTCGCCGCCGGTCAGCGCCCGGTTGAACGCGGCCGGGGTGGCCGTCTCGGCCGCCGGGTAGAGCGGGCCGAACAGCGAGCGCCATTCGGCGTACGGGCGCCGGAAGGTCACCCGGACTTCGTGCGGGTCGGCGCCCTGGGCGATCGCCTCGATGGCGTCGTACCCGGTCGGGCGGCCGCCCTGGTAGGCCGGGTCGAGGCCGGAGAGGGCGGCCCGCTGGGCGGTCAGGTCGGCCGCCGTGAGCGGGGTGCCGTCGCTCCAGACCGCGCGCGGGTTGAGCCGGTAGGTGACGACCTGCGGCTGCTTCCCGGGCGGGGTGGACTCGGCGCCGACCAGGTAGTCCGGGTCGGGGACGAGCCGGCCGTGCCCGTCGGGCCGGAACAGCGAGGGGTAGAGGGCGTGCGCGAGCAGTGCCGAGTCGGCGGTCGCCTCGCCCTGGTAGACGTTGAGCGTGGCCGGGACGCCGTCCACGGCCCAGCGCAGCTTGCCGCCGCCCCGGACGGCGGTGCGGTCGGCGGTCCGGACGTCCCCGGTGCCGGAGGTGGGGTCGGCCGAGGCCGGCGCGGGGTCGGGGGTACGGGCCGGATCCGGGCCATCGGAGCAGCCGCCGAGGCCGGCGGCGAGCAGCAGCGCGACGGCTGCGGTGGTGAGCTGGCGGACGCGCATGGCGGCCATGGAACGCCGTCCGGGTGCCCGGGCCCGGGCCGACACGGCGGACCGCCCGCCGACTGCACCCGGACGGCCGAACCGCCGGGGCCTCCAGCCGCCCTAGAGCCCCAGCTCGAACCAGACGATCTTGCCCTTGGGCGTCCGCCGGCTGCCCCAGCGCTCGGCCAGCAGGCTGACCAGTTGCAGGCCGCGCCCGCCCTCGTCGGTCTCCTGGGCGCGCCGCTGCCGGGGCTGGGCGTAGCCGTCGTCCCAGACCTCGCAGACCAGGCCGCGATCGCGCAGCAGCCGCAGCCGGATCTCGCCCCGGCCGTGCTTGAGCGCGTTGGTGACCAGTTCGCTGACCAGCAGCTCGGTGGTGTCCACGAGCTCCTCCAGGCCGCGGGTCAGCAGCCAGCTGCAGGCCAGCTCGCGGGCCTTGGCGACGGAGGTGGGCTCGGGCGGCAGGAACCAGTTGCCGACGGCGTCCTCGGGGAAGGCGTGCACCTTGGCCATCAGCAGGGCGATGTCGTCCTCGCCGTGGTGCGGGTTGAGCTCGCCGAGGACGTGCTCGCAGAGTTCTTCGAGGCCCTTGCCCTTGGCCGACAGCGCGGTGCGGAAGCCGCGCAGGCCCTCGTCCAGCTGGTGCTTGCGGCTCTCCACCAGGCCGTCGGTGTAGAGGCCGAGGATGGCGCCGTCCGGGAGGGTCAGCTCGACCTCCTCGAAGGGCTCGCCGCCGACGCCGAGCGGCAGGCCGGGCGGGACGTCGAGCATCCGGGCGGGTTCGCCGGGGCTGAGCAGGACGGGCGGCAGGTGGCCGGCGTTGGCGATCCAGCAGCGCCGGGTGACGGCGTCGTAGACCGCGTAGACGCAGGTGGCCAGGTAGACCTCGCGGGCCTCCTCGTCGGCGGCGGAGGTGAGCCGGCCGTACGGGGTGGGCGGGCCGGCCGCCACGGTGTCGCCGCCGAGGCCACGGGCGATCTCGTCGAGGGCGGTGAGCACCTCGCCGGGCTCCAGGTCGAGCATGGCGAGGGTGCGGACGGCGGTGCGCAGCTGGCCCATGGCGACGGCGGCGCGCAGGCCGCGCCCCATCACGTCGCCGATGACCAGGGCGGTGCGGTTGCCGGGCAGCGGGATGACGTCGAACCAGTCGCCGCCGACCTCGGTGTTGTTGTTGCTGGGCAGGTAGCGGCAGGCGATCTCCAGGCCGCTGGCGGCCGGGTTGCCCGGGGGCAGCAGGCTGCGCTGGAGGATCAGGGCGCGCTCGTGCTCGCGGCGGTAGAGCCGGGCGTTGTCGATGCAGACGGCGGCGCGGGCGACGAGTTCCTCGGCGATGGCGACGTCGCGGGCGTCGAAGGGCTCGCTGCCGATCGCGCGGGAGAGCTGGACGAGGCCGAGCACCTGGTCGCGGGCGACCAGCGGGACGATCAGGGTGGAGCGCAGCAGCGGGTCGGGCCCGGGCTCGGGGACGACGCTGCGGCCGGTGCGCAGCGCCCGGGCGTGCGGGGAGCGTCGCGGGTAACAGAGGGTGCCGCCGGCCTCGGCGATGGGCAGGCCGGTGACCGAGCCGAGCACCGAGGAGGCGCCGCCGATGACGCTGGAGACGGCGACCCGGCGCAGTTCGCCGCTGCCGTCGGTGAGCACGGTGTCGCCGAGCCGGCCGGCGCTGGGCACGGTCTCGCCGGAGAGCAGCGCGGTGTACAGGTCGACGGTGGCGAGGTCGCAGAACGGCGGGACGACGACGTCGAGCAGTTCCTTGGCGGTGGTCTCCAGGTCGAGGGTGGAGCCGATGTGCGCGCTGGCCTCGTTGAGCAGGGCGAGGTTGCGGCGGACGCCGTCGGCCTCGCGCTCGGCGACGTGCCGGCTGGTGACGTCGGAGACCTGCCCGGCGAGGCCGATCGGCTGTCCGGCCGCGCCGTTGAGGCGGTACAGCGAGACGGCCCAGAGCCGGTTGCCCTCGCGGGTGGGGACGGCGCCGTGGAAGCGCAGGTCGAAGACGGGCTCGCCGGTGGCGAGGACCTTGCGCAGGGCGGCGGTGAGGCGGTCGGCCTCGGACGGCGGGAAGAGGTCGTGCGGGGTGAGGCCTTCGAGGTCGGTGGGGGCCAGGCCCATGCCGGAGGCGAAGGCGTCGTTGACCCGCTGGAGACGCAGCCGGTCGTCGAAGAGGATGAAGCCGGTGGGCGTCTGCCCGAAGACGGCCTCGGAGGCGGCGAGGTCGGTCTCGACCCGGCGCAGTCGGCCGAGGTCGACGGCCAGGCAGGTGGCGCCGGCGGTGGGCAGGGCGCTGTCGGGCATCAGGTAGAGCTCGGCGAGGCCCTCGCCGCCGGCGGCGTCCCGGTAGGGGGCGGTGCCGACCCATTCCTCGCCGGCCAGGGCGCGTTCCAGCCGCGCGCGGCCGCGCTGCCAGAGTTCGCGGGGGACGAAGGTGGTGATCGGGTCGGCGCCGACGGCGTCGGGGGCGGGGACGCCGAAGAACTCGGCGGCGCGCTCGCTCCACTGGCTGATCCGGCCGTCGGGGCCGATGGTGAAGGTGGCGACCCGGATGTAGTCGTAGATCGACCCGGGGCCGCCCGCGCCCCACGGGTGGTCCGCGGCCCCGGGGTGGTGACCGAGGCCCACGGGGCCGGCGCCGGGCGGGTCCGCCGGTACGGGCAGGTGCGGTGAACCGGCCTGCCCGGGCACGACAGCATGACCGCTGCTGCTCGGCGCGTTCCGCGCCGGGGTGCTGTTCAACGGACCGACCCCTCCAACCCGCGACCGTCCGGATGTCGAGAAGACCGAGTATTCATCATCGAGGGGTACGTTCACACGCCCTCAACATCACAACATCAGATCGGGCGAAGGTTTTTGTCCTACCGCCCGCGCAACCACAATGCCACGTCCGCGCCCCCTTCCGGGCTGCGCGCTCCCCCCGGCCACCTGCTGGCATATGCGGTTCCGTCCTCCTCGCCCCCGCTCGGGCTCACGCCCCCGACCCGCTGCGCTCCCTATGACTCGTCGGGCTCATTACCCGGCAGCGTCTGCTCGAACCAGACCACCTTGCCGATGCCCTCGGCCCGCGCACCCCAGCGCAGTGCCAGGCGGCGGACCAGTTCCAGGCCCCGGCCGCCCTCGTCGGCCTCGGCCGCGTGCCGCTCCCGGGGCGGGTCGGGCAGCGGGTCGGAGATCTCGACCAGCAGCGTCTCGCCGAGCGTCAGCCGCACGCCGATGGGGGCGCTGGCGTACCGGACGGCGTTCGTGACCAGCTCGCTGACCAGTAGCTCCGTGGTGTCGGTGAGCTCCTCGACGCCCCACTCGGCGAGCGCGGAGCGGACCAGCCGGCGGGCCCGGGAGACGGCGGTGGGCTCGGCGGGCAGGGTCCAGCCGACCGTCGGGGTGCCGGCCTGGCCGTGGCCGAGCCGGGCCAGCAGCAGCGCGACGTCGTCCGGCTCGCGGCCCTGCTCCATGGTGCCGAGCACGGCCTCGCAGGCGGCCTGGATGGAGGCGTGCGGCTCCTGGAGCACGGTGACCAGCCGGCCGAGGCCGACGTCGAGGTCCTTGTCCCGGGACTCGACCAGGCCGTCGGTGCAGAGGGCGAGCAGGCTGCCCTCGGGGATCTTCAGTTCGACGGATTCGAACGGGACGCCGCCGACGCCGAGCGGGGCGCCGGAGGGGAGGTCGAGGATCCGGCCCGCGCCGCCGCGCAGCGGGCCGCCGGTCCGGGTCGGCTCCCCGCCCTCCTCGCCCGGCACCACCAGGACGGGCGGGATGTGCCCGGCCTTGGCGACGGTCAGTCTGGCCGTCCCCGGGTCGAACACCGCGTAGACGCAGGTGGCGAGCAGCGCCTCGTCCGGGCCCTGGGCCAGGTCGTCGGCCAGTTCGTGGACGTGCCGCAGCAGGACGTCCGGCGGCAGGTCGAGGGCGGCCAGCACCCGGACGGCGGTGCGCAGCCGGCCCATGGTGGCGGCGGCCCGCAGTCCGTGGCCCATCACGTCGCCGACCACCAGCGCGGTGCGGTCGCCGGGCAGCGGGATGACGTCGAACCAGTCGCCGCCGACCTCGGCGCCGCTGCTGCCGGGCACGTACCGGTAGGCGACCTCGACGCCGGTGGGCTGCGGGACCTGCTGCGGGAGCAGGGTGCGCTGGAGGGTGAGCGCGGCGGTGCGCTCGCGGGCGTACAGCCGGGCGTTGTCCAGCGAGCTGCCGGCCCGGTCGGCCAGCTCGACGGTGAAGGCCAGGTCGTCCCGGTCGAAGCCCTCCCGGTAGCCGCCCCGGCTGACCAGCAGCAGGCCGATCACGATGCCGCGGGCGCGCAGCGGGACGACCAGCATGGAGTGCACGCCCAGGTCGTGGGCGGCCTGCGTCTTCGGGTCGCCGGGGTACGTCACGTCGTCGAGCTGGTCCGCGCCGGAGAGCAGTTCGGGGACGCCGGTGCGCAGCACCCGGCCGCAGGCGGAGTCCTCGGCGAAGGTGATCCGGGCGCCGCGGCGGAGCATCACCTCGACCTCGGGGCCGTCCTGGACGGAGGCGGTGCCGAGCTGGAGCAGCGAGGTGCGGCGGTCGTGGCCGTGCCGGGGCAGGTCGTCGCCGTGCGCGACGGCCTGCAGCAGGATCACCGCGGAGTGGTCGGTGAGCCGGGGGACGACGGAGCTGGCGAGCTCCTGGGCGATCCGGGCGGCGTCGAGCAGGTCGCCGACCCGGGAGCCGAACTCGTTGAGCAGCGAGAGCCGGCGCCGGGCGTGCTCGACCTTGGCGACGGCGCGGTAGCGCTCGGTCACGTCCATCACGGTGCCGGAGATGCCGAGCACCCGGCCTGAGCGGTCGGTCATCCGGCTGTAGGAGATCGAGCGGTAGCCGGAGCGGGCGGTGACCGGGGAGGCCAGGGTGACGTCGATGACCGGCTCGCCGGTGGCCAGCACCTGGCGCTGGATCGCGGTGACCTCGTCGGCGGCCCGCTCGGGCAGGGTCTCGCCGGTGGTCCGGCCGACGTGGTCCTCCAGGGCGACGCCGTTCATCTCGGCCAGGGTCTGGTTGACGGCGGTGTAGCGCAGCTCGGTGTCCATGATCGCGATGCCCAGCGGGGACTGCTCGAACAGCGCGTCACGGACGGCGAGGTCGCGCTCGACGGCCCGGACGGCGGCCGCCTCGGCCATGTTGACCTGGAGGAACGGGGTGCCGTCGCCGTCCACCAGGAGGGAGATCCGGGCGTCCACCGCGATCGGCACGCCGTCCCGGTCGCGCAGTTCGGCGTTGCCGGCCCAGCGGCCGTGGCGCAGGGTGTCCTGGATCGCGGCCCGGATCCGGCCGACCTGCTCCTCGTCGGGGATCAGCTCGTCGATCCGGCGGCCGACCAGCAGCTCGTTCGGCCAGCCGAGCAGTTCCTCGGCGGCCGGGCTCCAGAGCACCACCCGGCCCGCGGTGTCCAGGATCGCGATGGCGACCTTCAGCATGTCGAGCAGGCTGCCCTCGCCCGGTACGCCGGGGCCGTACGGGGCGTCGGACGGCCCGCCGGGGAACGGTCGGGCGGGCCGGCTGCGCAGGCCGGGCTGGGGGCCCGGGTCGGAGACGGGGACAGCCAGGGCCGGCGCCGGCTGGTCGGGCCGCGGGACGTCGGGGGCATCGGCGGCGTCCCGCCGACGGCGGCCGGGCGGCGGCTGCGGGGCGGCGGGCTGGGCACCCCGGCGCAGCCGGGCGCGGGCGGCTGCGCTCCCCGCGGCGCCTGTCCGCCGTGCTCCTCCGCCGCCGTTCCCGGTACTCGACACCGACGGGGCCTCCGGCTCTGGTCGGGATCGGCGTCGCCGGCTGGGGCGGCTCACCGATGGTGACGAATAGTGCCGAAAAGTGACATACCCAGCAGAACCCAGGCTATCCCGGCCGCCGGGTCGTCTTGTCTGATTGACCTACCCCGTACCCCGCGCGTCGCACACCGGCTCAGGCCGCCCTATGCATGGAGCAACCGGGCGACGTGCGGCAGGACGTCGCGGTCGTGCTCGATCCAGTCGACGCTGTCCAGCTCGGCCGGGCCGAGCCAGCGCAGCTCGTCGTGGTCCTCCAGAGGACGGGGGTCGCCGGCCAGCAGCTCGGCCGCCCAGAAGCGCAGCTCCAGACCCGGCCGGACGCTCCACGCGCCCGGCAGCCGCTCCAGCGCCCGCGCCCGGACACCCAGTTCCTCCAACAGCTCCCGCTCCAGCGCCTGCGCCTCGGTCTCGCCGGGTTCGGCCTTCCCGCCCGGGAACTCCCAGCGCCCCGCCACCGCCGCGGGCGCGCTGCGCCGTGCGGCGAGCACCCGGCCCCGGTGGATGAGGGCGCCGCCGACGACGATCCGGGGCTCGACGGGGTTCTCGCTGGCCTTGTCCATGGGCCCGACCTTAGGGCGTGTCCGCCCCCGCGCCGTCCGCAGCCTCGGGCTCGGGCTCGGGCTCGGGCTCGGCCTCGACCCAGTACAGCTGCTTGTGGCCGCGGGCCTCGAACTCGGCCGCCAGCCGCTCCGCCGCGAGGCGGTCGAGCCCGCCCGCGACCAGGAAGCGGTTGCCGTTGTCGTCCTGCCGCATCACCCGAAAGGCGCTCATGGCGGGGAGCGTATCCCCGGCCTGCGTGGGGGTCGGGCCGGGGATCCGCCCCCACGACGCTACGGACGGCTCGCTACCGGCAGGTACGGGCGCGGTTAACGGCGGGTAACCCGGCCGCGCCCGGCGGCTCAGAACCGTCGGCGGCTCAGACCCCTCGGCGGCTCAGACCTGGAGGTCGGGCACCTGCTCGCCGGTGGACAGGCCGAGCCCGCGCCGGATCTCGATGCTGAGCGGCACCGACTTGGTCACCAGCGCCCGGGCCCGTCGGACGTCGCCCTCCAGGTCGTCGCCGGAGGCCGCCGCGTCCCAGGCGGTCGCGGCCGCCTCCTGGGCCGCGGCCAGCTTGCGGACCGCCGGCTTGACCTCGGCAGGCCACGCCGCCGACGCCTTGTTCAGCGCCGTGGCCTCCGCGTGGGAGGCGGTGGACATCCGCCGGGCCCACGTCCGGTACTCGGACGACGCGTCCGCGAAGCCCTTGCTCGGCTGCTCCGCGTAGGCGTCGTTGAAGCCCCGGACGGCCTCCAGGTAGGCCAGCTGGGCGGGGTTCAGGCTGCCCCGGTCGGTGCGGACCGTCCCCAGGTGCTCGCCGTCGCGGTCCTCGAACGCGCAGGTGACGTAGCGGTCGCCGGACCTCCAGTTGCCCCGCGTCGGGTAGAGGTAGACGTCGTCCATGCCGTCCGGGATCGCCCACTGGTCGAGGGCGTAGTCGTCGAGCACCGTGCGGCACAGGTCGGCGGCCTGCAGGCGGACCGTCGCCTCGCCCGGGTAGGACGGGCCGTCGCTCGCCGGGATCCGGGCGGTGCCGGCCACCTCGCCGTGGTGCGCGGCCGAGCACGGCACCCGGCGGACCCAGTAGAGCGTCTCGTCGCCGCCCTCGGGGTCGGCCCGGCTGCCGTTCTCGGGGGTGTTGTAGCAGTCCCCGGACTTCAGCGCGGCCCACGGGACGGACCCGGCCGGGGCCTTCGTGGACTGGTCGAACCTGCCGCCCCCGGGGAGCTCGAAGGTCGAACCGGCCACGGCGAGCGACAGCAGCACCGTGCCGACCACGCCGAGCACCAGGCCGGTCACCGCCATGCCGAAGCCGCGCTCCTTGCGGCGGTTGATCTGGACCAGCGCGATGATGCCGAACACCAGGGCCACCGGCGCCACCACGACCAGGCCGGTCACCAGGGCGGCGACCGCGAAACCGTTGGTGACGGGGGCGGGCCGGGGGTAGGGGAAGCCGGGCTGGAGGCCGGACTGTGCGGCGGGCGGCACCGATGCCCAGCCGCCGGCGGGCAGCGGCGGGGGCGGTGGCTGCGGCGGGGCCTGCG
The DNA here is from genome assembly GCF_042732255.1 of Kitasatospora sp. NPDC059803. NCBI lineage: Bacteria > Bacillati > Actinomycetota > Actinomycetes > Kitasatosporales > Streptomycetaceae > Kitasatospora > Kitasatospora sp. NPDC059803. The sequence goes on from NZ_JBHWIJ010000031.1 coordinate 31,262, forward strand.
ACGGCAGGGGCGCGGCCCACGGGTTGGCGGGCGCGGTCGGCACGGGCGGGGCGGCGGGCGCGGGAGGCTCGGGCTGCGCCTGCTGCTCCGACTGCCCCGTCCGCTCGGCCTGCTTCGCCGTCGCGGCCTCGTGGGCCGGTATGCGGGGATCGGCCGCGGGCGGCTCGGACGCAGGCTTGGACACGTGGACTCCCCCGGCCCGCCGGTACGGGCATCGACTCGGCAGCTCGACTCGTCGGCTCGCCCCCTCCAGCAGCGGGCCGGACGGGCCCGAACGGCCCCGGTACGAGCGGACGCGCGACTTTACCCGATCTTTCCGAACGCCCGCGCGACCGTTTCCCCCACCCCGTCGCCTCGCCGCCATCTGCGGGGCCGCCCTGGCCCGGCCCCGATCTCGACCCTGCCCCCGGTCAGCCGCGCGCCAGGATCTCGCCGTGCAGCATGGAGAACCAGCCGTCCCCGGCGGCACTCCACTCCTGCCAGCCGGCCGCGATCCGCGCCAGTTCGGCCCGGTCCGCGAAGCCCCGCTCCACCGCCGTCCGGCCGATGGCGGAGCCGGTCACCCGGTCCGCCCACATCCCGCCCCACCAGGCACGCTGCTCGGGCGTCGCGTACGTCCAGGTGGTGGCGGTCGCGGCGATGTCGGTGAAGCCCGCCGCCCGCGCCCAGGACAGCAGCCGCCGCCCGGCGTCCGGCTCGCCGCCGTTGGCGCGAGCGATCCGCTCGTACAGTTCCAGCCAGCGGTCCAGCGCGGGCGCCTCGGGGAACCAGGTCATCGACGCGTAGTCGACGTCCCGGGCCGCGACCACACCGCCCGGCGCCGCGACCCGGCGCATCTCGCGCAGCGCGGCCACCGGGTCGGCCACGTGCTGCAACACCTGGTGGGCGTGCACCACATCGAACTCACCTTCCTGGTGTGGCAGTTCGTGGACATCGGCGATCTCGAACACGACATTGGACAGGCCCCGGCCGGCCACGTACGCGGCGGCCTGCTCCAGCACCTCGCCGGAGGTGTCCACGGCCACCACGCGACCGCCCGGGCCGACCAGCTCGGCCAGGTCGGCGGTGATCGTGCCGGGCCCGCAGCCGATGTCCAGCAGCGCCTGCCCAGGGCGCAGTTCGGGCAGCAGGTAGGCGGCCGAGTCGGCGGCCGTCCGGGAGCGGTGCGAGCGCAGCACGGCCTCCTGGTAGCCGTGGGTGTAGACGGTGGCGGGCTGCTGTCCGGTCATGGTGTCCCCCTGGGGCGTGGTCGGTTTCCGCGACGCCTTCGACGCTAGCGGACGTTCCGGATGTCGAGAAGATTCGTCTCACCTGTCGATCACCCGGCGACTGCACCACCCCCGGCGGCCGTACCGTGGGGGCGCACCCGAGAGAACGGTCCCCCCGCCCATGCCCGGCCAGCGCCCCTTCGTCATGCTGAGCGCCGCAATGTCCCTCGACGGCCACCTCGACGACGCCTCCCCCGACCGCCTGCTGCTCTCCAACCGGGCCGACTTCGACCGGGTCGACGCCGAGCGCGCGGCCGCCGACGCCGTCCTGGTCGGCGGCAACACGCTGCGCGCCGACAATCCGCGCCTGCTGGTCAACGACCCCGCACGCCGGGCCGCCCGGCTCGCGGACGGCCGCGCCGAGTACCCGCTGAAGGTGACGCTCAGCGCGAGCGGCGCGCTCGACGCCGGCCTGCGCTTCTGGCACACCGGCGGCGCCCGGCTCGCCTACACCACGGACGCCGGCGCGACCGTGCTGCGGCCCCGCCTGGACGGGCTGGCCGAGGTGGTCGCGCTCGGCGGCGCGGTGGACCTCGGCGCGGTGCTGGACGACCTGGGCGCGCGCGGGGTGCGCCGACTGATGGTCGAGGGCGGCGGCGGCGTGCACACCCAGTTCCTGGCCCAGGGCCTGGCGGACGAGCTCCAGCTGGCGGTCGCCCCGCTGCTGGTCGGCCAGGCCGAGGCGCCGAGGTTCGTCCGCCCGGCCGCGTTCCCGGGTGGCCCGGCCCGGCGGATGCGCCTGCTGGAGGCACGTACGGTGGACGACGTCGTCCTGCTCAGGTACGCCCCGAAGGAGCCCGCCCCGTGACCGGAGCCCGTCCCGCGACCGCCGACCTCGACCACCTGCGCCGGGCCGTCGAACTCTCCCGCCGCTGCCCGCCGTCCGCGACGGCCTTCTCGGTCGGCGCGGTGATCGTCGGCGCCGACGGCGAGGTCCTGGCGGAGGGCTACAGCCGGGAGGGCGACGCGCACGACCACGCCGAGGAGGCGGCCCTCGGCAAGCTCCCGGCCGGCGACCCGCGGCTGCGCGGGGCGACCGTCTACAGCTCGCTCGAACCGTGCGGACAGCGCGCCTCGCGGCCGGCGCCGTGCGCCCGGCTGCTGATCGCGGCGGGCGTGCCGCGGGTGGTGGTGGCCTGGCGCGAACCGGACCTGTTCGTCACCGACTGCCAGGGCACGGCCCTGCTGGCGGCGGCCGGGGTCGAGGTGGTGGAGCTGCCGGAGCTCGCCGAGGCGGCCCGCGCGGTCAACGCCCACCTGCTCGGCTGATCTTTTGTATCATCGGGGAACAAAGAGCTCGTCCTTCCTTGCCCGAGGAGCAGCCCCATGCCCACCGCACCCCTCCAGCTGACCGCTCGCGCCGTCCTCCTGGACATGGACGGCACCCTGGTCAACTCCGATGCCGTGGTCGAGCGCTGCTGGCACCGCTGGGCCGAGCAGCACGGCCTCGACCCCGTCGCCGTACTAGCCGTCGCCCACGGCCGCCAGGGCCACGCGACGATGGCCGAACTGCTGCCCGACCGCCCGGTGGAACTCAACCTCGCCGACAACCGGCGGATGCTCGCCGCCGAGCGCGCCGACACCGACGGCGTCGTCCCGATCCCCGGCGCCGCCGCCTTCCTCGCCGCCCTGAACGGCCTGCCGCACGCCCTGGTCACCTCCGCCGACGAACCGCTCGCCCGCATCCGGATGGGCGCCGCCGACCTGCCGATGCCGCCCGTCCTGGTCACCGCCGAGTCCGTCGGCGCCAGCAAGCCCGACCCGGAGGGCTTCCTCAAGGGCGCCGCCGCCCTCGGCTTCGCCCCCGCCGACTGCCTCGCCTTCGAGGACTCCGACGCCGGCATCACGGCCGCCCGCGCCGCCGGCATCCGCGTCATCGGCATCGGCCCCCGCGCCACCGCCCACCGACCCGACGCCCACGCCGCCACCCTCGACAACATCACCGTGACCACCACACCGGACGGCGTCATCACCGTCAGCATCCACCCCTGACCGAGCCGACCGCCCGCCCCGCAAGACCGCTCGACACATTGTGTACACATGGAACACTCGGTACTCTTGAGCGCATGACGCAGCCCTTGCCCATAGAGTCCATCCGCGACGTACGCGCGCACCTGGCCGAGGTCGTGGAGCGCGCCGACCGGGACGACGTACCCACGGTGATCACGCGCCGAGGCAAAGAAGTCGCCGCTGTGGTGTCCATCGAGGTACTTCGGAAGTACCAGAAGTGGGAAGAGCGCGAGATCAACCGGATCATCGACGAGCGCATGGCGAATCCGGCAGTCGGTATCCCGATCGAGGACGTCATGAGGGAGACGCTGGCGCGCAATGAGTGAGTTCCGGACGGTCTTCCGACCCGAGGCTCAGGCCGAACTCCGGAAGATCCCTCGCGACATGGCGCTGCGCATCCTGGCCAAGCTGACCGAACTGGAGACCGATCCCCTCGGCTTCAACACCACTGCGCTCGTCTCCCAGCCCGAGCGTCGCCGCCTGCGCGTCGGCGACTACCGCGTCGTCTACACGATCGACAACGGGGAATTGGTGATCTGGGTCGTCCACGTGGGACATCGGTCCACCGTTTACGAGGCTTGACGACCACGGACCCGGCGTCAGAACATCCAGCACCCATCCAGCACGATGACGCGGAAGGGGCCGGACTCGACAGAGCCCGGCCCCTTCCGACCTGCACATTCGACCAATCAGTCAACTCGTAGCAACCAGACGGCTACACGTTGAAGCGGAATGTCGAGCACAGAGCTCCGACCTGAGGAAACGTGACTTCGGAGGGGGCCATCCCAGCACCATCCCAGCACGGGAGAGGCGTCCCAGCACGCCCTGCCACCCTGACCCCCTCCGCGAACAGTTGACGTAGCGAGCAACTCGGAAACCTCGGCCGCGCGAAAATTCGGCCCCCGTCAGTCGTTGGAGGTGGCCGCAGACTACCGTTCGTCGCCAGGCTCATCCACGGCTAGGAGGACTGCGAGCCACAGACCGGCAGACTGGGGAAGACGAGGCGGCGCGGGCTCTCATCAACGATGTGGAGAGCAACCGACACACGTAACGGCCCTCCTCGCCAGTAGGCTTGGGCGGATCCGCCCGGCGAGCTTCCGGAGACAGCATGCTGACCCGCATCGAAGTCCACGGGTTCAAGAACCTCCTGGACCTGTCCATCGACTTCGGACCCTTCACCTGCATCGCAGGGGAGAACGGCACCGGCAAGTCGAATGTTTTCGACGCCATCCAGTTCCTCTCCCTGCTGGCCGACCAGTCGATGATGGAAGCGGCCCAAGAGGTCCGGGGCGTACACGGTGAGCGCCAGGGTGACCCTCGTGACCTCTTCTGGAAGGGCTTCGAGCCTGGCCATCACCGGATGCGATTCGCCGCCGAGATGATCGTCCCGCTCAACGCGGAGGACGACTTCGGCCGGGCCGCGAAGGCCACGACCACGTTTCTGCGGTACGAGTTGGAGGTCGGCTACCAGGAGCCGTCCGGCCTAGACCGTTTCGGCCGCCTCACCCTCCTCCATGAGACGCTGAGTCACATCACCAAAGGCAAGGCCCCCCGGCACCTTCTCTTCCCCCACAGCGTGAAGGACTTCCGCAACAGCGTCATTCAGGGCCATCGCAGCGGCGCCCCCTTCATCTCAACGACGACCGAATCCGGCGAGTCGGTGGTCAAAATCCACCAGGACGGTGGCAGTCGGGGCCAGCCCAAGCCAGCCGCAGCGTCCCGTGCACCCGCAACAGTCGTCTCCACCATCACCAGCAGTGACGACCCCACCATCCTCGCGGCTCGCCGTGAGATGCAGTCCTGGCGACGGCTAGCTCTTGAGCCGTCGGCTCTGCGCAGGTCCGACCGCTATGTCGACCCACAGGTAATGGGCGCCGACGGCTCCCACCTCCCCGCGACACTCTTCCGTGTGGCCCACGGCACTCCCGGCGCGGATCCCAGCCAGATCTACGCCAGGCTGGCGGGACGTCTATCGGACCTGACCGGTATCCATATCCGCGATCTGGATGTCGATCAGGACGAGGTCCGGCAGCTCCTCACAGTCAACGTACGCGAGGTGGCCGGCATGACGCTGCCCGCCCGTAGCCTCTCCGAGGGCACCCTGCGCTTCCTGGCCTTGTGCGTCCTGCTCGAAGACACGTCCGTAAGTGGTCTGATCTGCATGGAGGAGCCCGAGAATGGCATCCATCCCGCGAATCTCAACGCCATGGTCGCCCTTGTCCAGGACCTTGCCGTCGACCCGTCAGAGGAACCTGGAACAGACAATCCGTTCCGGCAGGTACTGATCAACACACACTCACCCGGGGTCGTACAACTCGTCGAACCTGAAGACCTCTTGTTCGCCGACACCGCTATCCACATGGCCGAGAACGGCTCTCTGAACCGGGCTCTCCGCCTGCGTCCACTGGCCGAGACGTGGCGGGCCACGAGGGCGGGAGGCGACTTCGTGACAAAGGCAGACATCCTGCCGTACCTCACCACACCCATCGGAGCGCAGCTCACGCTGGACTGGGGGGTCGCGTGACCGCCCGCGTTCTGTTCATTGGTGAGGGCAGCAGCGACAACGGCCTCGTACCGCACGTCGAATCCATTGCCGTGCGCAGGGGGCTCGATGTCTCGATCACCGTCCCTGACTTCGGCCTACTGCGGCCACCGCCCGGCCATTCCGTCCGGGACAAACTGCGGGCAGCCCGTAAGTTGCACGGAACCTACGACTTGGTTGTGGTGCAACGGGATGCCGACCGGGGTCCCGCCCAGGACCGCAGGAACGAGATCGAAGAGGCAGTGTGCGCCGAGTGGCCCGGTCTCCGGCACGTCGCTGTAGTACCTGTCCGCATGCTGGAAGCCTGGCTGCTTCTCGATGAGGCATGTCTGCGCCAGGTCGCCGAGAACCCGAGCGGCCGCGTCAGCCTTGATCTCCCCAAGGGCATCGCGGCAGAAAAGGTCGCCGACCCTAAACAGCTCCTCAAGGACTCGCTCGCGCAGGCAAGCGAGTACAAAGGACGCCGCCTCTCCCAGTTCCAGAAGCGCTTCTCACAGCACCGGCTGCGCATGCTCGAACTTTTGGACCCGGAGGGCCCGGTGACCTGCCTTCCGTCATGGCAGGATTTCGTCAAGGATCTAGACGAAGCGTTCGAGATACTCAACGACTGACCTAGCCCAAACCGCACAACTACCTTCAGGTGCAGCAAACTTCACGCGCAGCCGCCCCACGGCCAGTCGCCTCGTCGATGTCGGCCCAACAATATGCTGCGTCCGCATGATCGGGGCCGCCCTTCCCCACGCACACTTGGCGAGAGCGTCCTGGCTACGGCCGTGCGTGATCGCCGGCCGACGGCGCGGAGGCGACCGAAAGTAGGCGCCGCGGCAGCAGCCGTCTCTTGAGCATGAGGTAAGCGTCCTCTGTGATCAGAGGGCGTCTGTCGAGCTGCGGTCGCTTATCTCACAAGCCTTACCGAGCCCAGCACGGTAAAGGTGAGCAGGGACGAAAATTGGTGACACGGGCTCAGATTTCCCAGCACCATCCCAGCACGGGAAACAAGCAGGGCCCGACTCCGTAGAGCCGGGCCCCTTGTGACCTGCATGTTTGCCAAGTCAGCGACGTGGTGTTATTTCATCCGCTTAGACGTTGAAGCGGAACTCCACCACGTCGCCGTCCTGCATGATGTATTCCTTGCCCTCGATGCGGGCCTTGCCCTTGGAGCGGGCCTCGGCGATGGAGCCGGTCTCGACCAGGTCGGCGAAGGAGATCACCTCGGCCTTGATGAAGCCCTTCTGGAAGTCGGTGTGGATGACTCCGGCGGCCTCGGGGGCGGTGGCGCCCTTCTTGATGGTCCAGGCGCGGGTTTCCTTGGGGCCTGCGGTGAGGTAGGTCTGCAGGCCGAGGGTGTCGAAGCCGACCCGGGCGAGGGTGGCGAGGCCAGGCTCTTCCTGGCCCATCGACTGGAGCAGCTCCAGGGCCTCGTCGTCGTCGAGCTCGATCAGCTCGGACTCGATCTTGGCGTTGAGGAAGATCGCCTCGGCCGGGGCGACCAGCTCGCGCTGGACGTTCTTGAAGTCCTCGTCGGCCAGCTCGGCCTCGTCCACGTTGAAGACGTAGAGGAAGGGCTTGGCGGTCAGCAGGTGGAGGTCGCGGATCGGGGTGGTGTCGAAGCCGGCCTCGAAGAGGGTCTTGCCGGTCTCCAGGACCGCCTGCGCGGCCTCGGCGGCGGCCAGCACGGGGGCGGTCTCCTTCTTCAGGCGCGCCTCCTTCTGGAGCCGCGGCAGGACCTTCTCGACGGTCTGGAGGTCGGCCAGGATCAGCTCGGTGTGGATGGTCTCGATGTCGTCCTTGGGCGACACCTTGCCGTCCACGTGCACCACGTCCGGGTCGGTGAAGGCGCGCACGACCTGGCAGATCGCGTCCGACTCGCGGATGTTGGCGAGGAACTTGTTGCCCAGTCCCTCGCCCTCGCTGGCGCCGCGCACGATGCCGGCGATGTCGACGAAGTCGACGGTGGCCGGGAGGATCCGCTGGGAGCCGAAGATCTCGGCGAGCTTGGCCAGCCGCGCGTCCGGGACGCCGACGACGCCGACGTTCGGCTCGATGGTGGCGAACGGGTAGTTGGCCGCCAGCACGTCGTTCTTGGTCAGGGCGTTGAACAGGGTCGACTTGCCGACGTTCGGCAGGCCGACGATTCCGATCGTGAGCGACATGAAGCGCAGTCCCGTGGGCTTGGAGGAGTTGGGTCGGCACCGTGCGGGCCGACCCCCAAGTCTACGGGCAGCGCCTCACGCCCCGGTCGCCGCCGGGAGGGGCTTCAGGAACTCCGGCGGGGTGCCCGGGGGGCTGGGCCGGACAGGTCAGGCCGCTGAACGACGATCACATCAGCACTCCGCCAGGAGACACGGGACAAGACCTGAACGGTCCATTACACAGTGTGGCGATGATCGGACCGTACGTTGGGCGGGTGGAGCAGAGCATCCGTACCCAGCCGCCAGGGCCCAGACGCCGACCGCCGAACGGCGCGGCCGGGGCCGCCGTCCCCGGGCCCGGCCGGGCTCCCGAGACCGCCGGAGCCCCCGCAGCCCCCGCCGCCGCCCCCGCCGCCCGGCTACGCCCGGTAGCCGGGCCGCCCGCCGCCGCCCGCCCGGCCACCCCCAGGCTGCGGCTGCGGCTGCCGCTGCCCGGACGCTCCGAGGCCCCGCTGTACGGGCGGCGCCGGACCGGACGACCGACCCGGCTGACCGCCATCGGCACGGGCGTGGCCGCCGTCCTGGCGACGCTCGCCGTCGCGGGCCTGGACCGGCTGCTGTTCGACCGCCTCGGCTGGCTGTTCGGCCTCGGCTACCTGGTCGTCTGCTTCCAGCTGGCCGTCCGGGTGCGCTACGTCGACCTGCTGGCCGCACCGATCAGCGGGCCGATCGCCTTCGCGCTGGCGCTGCTGCTGCTCGGGCCGGTCACCTCCTCGGGCGTCACCGCCCAGGTGGTGGCGCTGGCGACCGGGCTGGCGCTGCGGGCCGGCTGGCTGTTCTCCGGCACCGGACTGGCCGCGCTGATCGTGCTCGCCCGGTTCGTGGCCCAGCGCCGGATCCAGCGCTCCCGCTGAGCGGCGCCTCGGGCGGGCGGCCTCAGCCCGCCGCCCGGGCCGCCGCCATGGCGGCGCCGACGATGCCCGCGTCGTTGCGCAGCTCGGCCGGCACCACCCGCGCCTCCCGCTCCCGCAGCAGCGGCAGGAACTTCTCGTGCTTGCGGCTCACCCCGCCGCCGATCACGACCAGTTGCGGCGAGAACAGCATCTCGACCAGGTCCAGGTACTCGTCGACCCGCCCGGCCCACTGCTCCCAGGTCAGCCCGTGCCGTTCCTTGGCGGCCGAGGAGGCCCGGCGCTCGGCGTCCTTGCCGCGCAGTTCCAGGTGGCCCAGTTCGGTGTTGGGCACCAGCACGCCGTCGACGAAGAGCGCGCTGCCGATGCCGGTGCCGAAGGTGAGCACCAGCGCCACGCCCGACTGGTCGCGCCCGGCGCCGTGCACGGTCTCGGCGAGCCCGGCCGCGTCGGCGTCGTTGAGCACGGTCGCGGGCAGGTCGAGCGCCTCGCGGAACAGGCCCGCGGCGTCCAGGCCGATCCAGCCCTTGTCCACGTTGGCGGCGGTTCTGGTCCGGCCGCCGACCACCACGCCGGGGAAGGTGAGCCCGACCGGGCCCTGGTGGTCGAACTGGCGGACCACCTCGCAGACGGCGGCGACCACGGCCTCGGGGGCGGACGGCTGCGGGGTGAGCACCTTGTACCGCTCCTGGGCCAGCACGCCCCGGGCGAGGTCGACCGGGGCGCCCTTGATGCCCGAACCGCCGATGTCCACGCCGAATACCGCCGTCATCACGTCCACCCTCCGCCGGGGCCGCGGACCGCTTGTCCACAGCCTGTGCACAAAACTACGAGAGGGCACGGGCGGACGCACAGCAGAAAACCCGGCAACCCCGAGGGGGGTGCCGGGCTCTGCGCGAAGGGCCTGGGAGCGGTCCGGGAGCGGTCCCAGGCTCGGCCCTACAGCTTGCCCGCCGCCTCGGCGCGCAGGTCGCGGCGCAGTTCCTTGGGCAGCGAGAAGATCAGGTGCTCCTCGGCGGTCTTGACCGTCTCGACCGTGTCGTAGCCGCGCGCGGCCAGCCACTCCAGCACGCCCTCGACCAGGATCTCCGGGACGGAGGCGCCGCTGGTCAGACCGACCGTGCCGACGCCCTCCAGCCAGGCCTCCTGGACCTCCTCGGCGAAGTCCACCAGGTGGGCGGCCTTGGCGCCGTACTCCAGGCCGACCTCGACCAGGCGGACGGAGTTGGACGAGTTCTTGGAACCGACCACGATCAGCAGGTCGGTCTCGGGGGCCATCTGCTTGACCGCGACCTGGCGGTTCTGGGTGGCGTAGCAGATGTCGTCGCTGGGCGGGCTGACCAGCGCCGGGAAGCGCTTCTTCAGCTCGCCGACGGTGGCCATGGTCTCGTCCACCGACAGGGTGGTCTGGGACAGCCAGACGACCCTGGACTCGTCCCGGACCCGCACGTTGGCGACGTCCTCGGCGCCGTCCACCAGGTGGATCCGGTCCGGGGCCTCGCCCATCGTCCCGACGACCTCCTCGTGGCCCTCGTGACCCACCAGCAGGATGTCGAAGCCCTCGTCGGCGAAGCGCACGGCCTCCTTGTGCACCTTGGTGACCAGCGGGCAGGTGGCGTCGATGGTGGCCAGCCGGCCGGCCTTCGCCTCGTCGTGGACGGCCGGCGCGACGCCGTGCGCGGAGAAGACCACGATCGAGCCCTCAGGCACCTCCTCCGTCTCGTCGACGAAGATCGCGCCCTTCTTCTCCAGGGTCTGCACCACGTACTTGTTGTGGACGATCTGCTTGCGGACGTAGATGGGCGCCCCGTACTGCTCCAGGGCCTTCTCCACGGCGATCACGGCGCGGTCGACACCCGCGCAGTAGCCCCGGGGGGCGGCGAGCAGGACACGGCGCGGCGCGGTGTTGGACATGGCTCCATCGTACGGGCGGCGCCGAGCCGCGCCGACGGGAGGCGCTTTCCGGACAGACCCGGTCGTCGGTGCTCAAATGTGGTGTCTATGAGCTCTGCGAACGGGCAAACGGAACCGGGCGGCCTGCGCCGCAGCCTGAGCGTCCGCGACCTGATGGTCTACGGCCTGCTGTTCATCGCTCCGATGGCACCGGTCGGCGTGTTCGGCGTCCTGGACGCCAGGAGCCACGGCGCCGTCGCCACCGTCTACCTGGCCGCGACCGTCGCGATGGGCTTCACCGCCTTCTCGTACGCCCAGATGGTGCGCGCGGTGCCGCAGACCGGCTCGGTGTTCGCCTACGCGCGGGCCGGGCTGGGCGAGGGGCCCGGGTTCATCGCCGGCTGGATGGCGATGCTCGACTACCTGCTGATCCCGGCGGTCGCCTACCTGTTCTCCGGGATCGCGCTGAACTCGCTGGTGCCCGGCGTCTCCCGCTGGGTCTGGACGGCGCTCGCAGTGGTGCTGACCACCGCGCTCAACCTGATCGGCGTGCGGACGGCGGCCGTGGTCGGCTTCGCGGTGCTCGCCCTGGAGATCGCGGTGCTGGCGGTGTTCGTCGCCGCGGCCGTGGTGGCCCTGGTCCAGGGCGGCGCCCGGCGCGGCTGGGACACCCCGTTCACCGCCGTCGGCGCCTTCTCGCTGACCGCGGTGATCTCGGCCGTGTCCGTCGCGGTGCTCTCCTACCTGGGCTTCGACGCGATCGCCACCTTCGTCGAGGAGGCGGTCGGCGCCTCGGCGGCGGTGGCCCGGGCCCTGCTCTGGTGCCTGGCACTGGCCGGGGTGCTGTTCGTCACCCAGACCTACCTGGCGGCACTGCTGGAGCCGCTGGGCCCGCAGCAGCTGGCGGCCGACCCGGCGGCGCAGGGCTCGGCCTTCTACGACACGGTGGAGAGCGGGGTCGGGCACTGGCTGCACGTCCTGGTGGCGGCCAGCAAGGCGATCGGCGCGGCCTTCGCGGCGCTGGCCGGGCAGGCGGCGGCCGGGCGGCTGGTCTACGCGATGGGCCGGGAGGGACGGCTGCCGCGCGTCCTCGGCACGGTCGACCCGGCCACCGCGGTGCCGCGCCGGGCGCTGCTGGCGGCCGCGGTGATCACGATGGCCGCGGCGGTCTGGGCGGCCAACCGGGACGACGGGCTCGACCAGCTGACCTCGGTGGTCAACGTGGGCGCGCTGACCGCCTTCGCGCTGCTGCACGCCTCGGTGATCGGCTGGTACACGGTGCGGCACGGCTCCCGGGACCGGGTGCGGCACCTGCTCGTCCCGGCCCTGGGGATCGCGGTGATCGCCGCAGTGGTCTACGAGGCCTCGACGACCGCGCAGCTCGTCGGGCTGATCTGGCTGGCGGTCGGGCTGGTGGTGCTGGGCGTCCAGGGCTCCCCCGCTCCGGGCGGCCCTGTCGACCGGCGCCGCTAGGGGCGGTGTCGGCCGGCGCCGCTAGCCTCATACGCATGGCCAACACCAGCTCCCCCGAAGCCCCGATCCCGGTCGGCAAGGTCTCCGCGCTGATCGGCGGCTGGATCGACCGGCTCGGCGCGGTCTGGGTGGAGGGGCAGATCACCCAGCTCAGCCGCCGGCCGGGGGCGGGCGTGGTGTTCCTGACCCTGCGCGACCCGCAGGCGGACGTGTCGCTCACGGTGACCTGCTTCCGCTCGGTGTTCGACCAGGTCGCGGACGTGGTGCAGGAGGGCGCGCGGGTCGTCGTGCACGCCAAGCCGGAGTGGTACGCGGCGCGCGGGCAGCTGTCGCTGCGGGCCTCGGAGATCCGGCCGGTCGGGCTGGGCGAGCTGCTGGCCCGGCTGGAGCAGCTGAAGCGGCGGCTCGCCGGGGAGGGCCTGTTCGCGGCCGAGCGCAAGCGCCCGCTGCCGTTCCTGCCGCAGTGCGTCGGGCTGGTCACCGGGCGCGGCTCGGCGGCCGAGCGGGACGTGCTGGAGAACGCCCGGCGGCGCTGGCCGGCCGTCCGCTTCGAGGTGCGCAACGTCCCGGTGCAGGGGGTCAGCGCGGTGGAGCGGGTGAGCGCGGCCGTCCGGGAGCTGGACGAGCACCCCGAGGTGGACGTGATCATCGTGGCCCGCGGCGGCGGCAGCGTCGAGGACCTGCTGCCGTTCTCGGACGAGGGGCTGGTGCGGCTGGTCGCGGCCGCCCGTACGCCGGTGGTCAGCGCGATCGGCCACGAGCCGGACCAGCCGCTGCTGGACTTCGTCGCCGACCTGCGCGCCTCCACCCCGACCGATGCCGCCAAACGGGTGGTTCCGGACGTCGGCGAGGAGCTGGCCAAGGTCCGCCTGCTGCGGGACCGTGCCCGGCGGCACGTCCTCGGCCGGGTCGAGCGCGAGCAGCACGGGCTGGACGGCGTGCGCAGCCGCCCCGCGCTGGCCGCCCCGCACCGGATGCTGGACGGGCGCGGCCAGGAGGTCACCGCGCTGCTGGAGCGGGCCCGGCGCACCCTGCGGCACCGGCTGGACCACGCGCAGAGCGACCTCGGGCACACCCTCGCCCGGGTGGTCGCGCTGTCCCCGGCGGCCACCCTGGAGCGCGGCTACGCGGTGCTCCAGCGGACGGACGGCACGGTGGTGACCGACCCGGCGCAGGTCACGGCCGGCGAGGGGCTGCACGCCCGGGTCGCGGGCGGGGCCTTCGACGTCGCGGTGGACGACGGTCAGGGCTCGTAGGAGCGCCCGGCGTCGCGGTGGACGACGGCCTGGGCTCGTAGGAACGCCCGGCGCCACGGTGGACGACGGTCAGGCCTCGTGGGAGCGCTGCCGGGAGAGCGCGATGGAGTGCTCGCCGAAGCCGAGGCTGCGGTAGAGCGCCTCGCCGCCACTGCTGGCGTGCAGGTCGATCCGGCCGACCCGCTGGTCGTCGAACCAGTCCAGCAGCGCCTCGGTGCAGGCCCGGGCGTAGCCGCGCAGCCGGTGGCCGGGGTCGGTGCAGATGTTGAAGACGAAGCCGAACCGGCCGTTCGGGTTTCCCGGCGCGGGCAGCCGGTGCTCCAGCGTGCCGACCGCGCAGGCGGCGAGCCGGCCGGGCCGTCGCGGATCGTCCACCACGAAGGACGGCATGGTCAGTTCCCCGGCCGGGGCGGCGAGGCGCTCGCGCAGCATCCGCTCGGCGGTGGCCTGCCAGGGCCCCGGCCCGGTCAGGCCGGCCATGCTGGGCATCGCCTCGAACATCAGGTCGCGCAGCCGGACGAGCTCGGGGGCGTCGGCCGGGGCGGCGGGTCGGACCGTGATCATGCGGCGGAGGGTAGCGCCGCCGGCCGGCCGGACGCATCCGATTTCGCCCCGCCGCCTCACCCGCTGCCTTCGCCTCACCGAGGCCGTTCCGGCTTTCGCCCCGCCGCGGCCGTTCCGTCGGCGCTGCGCCGACTCTGTCGGCTCCAGCCCCTACGCTGGCACGCATGGCAGAGCAGCAGGAGCAGCAGGACGCGGCGGCACCGACCCCGGACGACGCGCTGGGCTACGAGCACGCCCGGGACGCGCTGCTGGAGGTGGTCCGGCAGCTGGAGAACGGCGGGACGTCGCTGGAGGAGTCGCTGGCGCTGTGGGAGCGCGGCGAGCAGCTGGCGAAGGTGTGCCAGCGCTGGCTGGACGGCGCCCGGGCCCGGCTGGACGCGGCGCTGGCCGCCGAGGAGGACGGGGCCGCGGGCGGGGAGTGACGCGGCTCACAGCGGGCCGGGGAATCGTTGAATCTTCACCCATGTTGAGATGGTGTGACCGGCCACGGCCGGTCAATCCGACGAACCCCCTCCCGCATGAGGTGCAGACAAGCATGACCACCGACGCCCTGGTACTCGACGCCGCCGCTCAGGACCTGCTGTTCCGCGAGGCCCGCACCGCGAACACCTTCACCGACGAGCCGGTGACCGAGGAGCAGGTCCAGGCCATCTACGAGCTGGTCAAGTACGGCCCGACCGCCTTCAACCAGCAGCCGCTGCGCGTCGTCCTGGTCCGCTCGACCGAGGGCCGCGAGCGCCTCGTCCAGCACCTGGCGGACGGCAACAAGGCCAAGACCAGCACCGCCCCGCTGGTCGCCATCCTCGCCGCGGACAACGAGTTCCACGAGGAGCTGCCGACCCAGTTCCCGCACTTCCCGCAGGCCAAGGACGTGTTCTTCTCCGAGCGCACCGTCCGTGAGCGCTCCGCCTCGCTGAACGGCGCGCTGCAGGCCGCCTACTTCATCATCGGCGTGCGCGCCGCCGGCCTGGCCGCCGGCCCGATGACCGGCTACGACGCCGAGGGCATCAACAAGGAGTTCTTCGGCGACGGCGAGCACTCGGTGCTGGCCGTGGTCAACATCGGCAAGCCGGGCGACGAGGCGTGGTTCCCGCGCTCGCCGCGCCTGGCGTACGACCAGGTCGTCACCACGGTCTGATCCGCCGCACGCGCGAGGGGCCCCCCCCGCGGGGGGCGGGGGGGGGCCCCCCCACAGGCGCCCC
>NZ_JBHWIJ010000032.1:0-13348 GCF_042732255.1 Kitasatospora sp. NPDC059803
CGGGCCCTCCGGGCGCTTCGTTCTTTCGTGTTTCCAGCTTACCAGATGTTTTCCGCTCCGTTTCCGGCGCTTCGTTCATCCAACTCGCTGGTGTCATCTGCGGCTTTATGCCCCGTCCGACGTTTCAAACTCTAGCCGACCCCTGCTCCGAAAAGCGAATCAGCCGCAATCCAATAAAACGAGCACGCCGAATAGGAACCAAGCCGCGACAAGACGCGACCCGGCTCGAACCAGGAGGTGGTGTTTCAAGAGGATTGGCCGCCCCGGGACCGTCCGCGCCGATGCGTGTCCGGTGCTCCCTGCCGAGCGACTGGGAGACAGTACCCCCTATTCAGTGCCCGAAACAAACGCCCAGCCCGGGACCGCGCAGGTCTACCCCTGCGAGCCCCTGCCAACCGCCCCTGCCAGCCCCTCCCGACCCCTACCGACCCGCCACAACGCCCCCGGTCACGGCGTCAGGTCGCAGCACCGTTGGCAGCCGTCCGGGCGAGGCGCAGTTGTTCCTCCTCCACGATCAGCGCGGCCAGCGACTGCTCCGAGACGTCGACCGCTTCAGGAGTCGATTCGGCCACGTCACTGCGGCGCGCGTAGTCGTCGAACAACTGGCTCTTCGCGCGAAGGATCTCCACCATCCGCTGGTCGACGCTGTCCACGGCCAGCAAGCGGTGCACCTGCACACGCCGGACCTGGCCCATGCGATGGGCTCTGGCTATCGCCTGGCTCTCCACGGTGGGCTTCACCTGGGGTTCACAGAGGATGACGACCGACGCCGCCTGGATGTTCAGTCCCACACCGCCGGCCTGGATCTGGCTCAGCAGCACCGCATGGCCCTGCACGGCGGCGAACTCGTCCACCACGTCCTGCCGTCGGACAGCGTCCAGGCCTCCGTCGATCGGGCCGAAAGCACGCTGCCCCAGGGCGTCCTGGACGACCCGCAGGACATCTCGGAAGAACGAGAAGACAACGACCTTCAACCCGTTCTCCGCAGCCTCGTCGACGACCTCCATCAGCCGCAGCAGCTTTGCCGACCCTTCCGGGTCCGCGTACGCGGCACGGCGCATGGCCATAAAGTTCCCCTCGGCGACCGCCGAGCGGTAGGCGACGAGATCGGACGCCGACAGTTCCTCCCATTCGTCGACATGAACGACGTCGGGGAGCTCCGTCAGGACGTCCCGCTGGTTGCGGCGCAGGTAGGCCGGTGCCACTGCCTTGCGAAACGACGTCGGCCCTGCGGCGGCCGAACTGCTGTGGATTCCGGGCAGAAGATCCGGCTGCAGATAGCGGACCAGGTTCCGGAACTCCTCCACCCGGTTCTCCATCGGGGTGCCGGTGAGGAACAGGACGCGGTCGACGCGGTGAGTCCACTCTGCCACCGCCTGCGAGCGCTTCGTGCTGTGGTTCTTGACGTAGTGGGCCTCGTCCACCACGACCATGCCGACCGTGACGTCCTCCGGGACCTCCAGGCGACGCAGTCCGTCGAAGGTCACGACGGCGACACCTCCGCTGCGGAGCCATTCGGTGCGCGCCGCTTCCCGCTCCTGGCCGTGGAATCGGAACGCCCTCAACGTGCTGCGCGACTCGATCTCCCTGATCCAGTTGATGAGGACGCTCGCCGGGCAGACGACGAGGAAGTGTGCGCTCCCGTGCGCCCGGAGATGCGCGAGCGCGGCAATCGCCTGGATCGTCTTCCCGAGGCCCATCTCATCGCCGATGATCACCCGCTTCTGGGCGAGGGCGAAGCGGGCACCGAACGCCTGGTATCCACGGAGCGGGACCGTGCACCGGGTGTCGTCCAGCGGCTCGGCCCGGACCCGGTCCGACAGGCTCTCCGGGAGGAAGCCCTCGGAGGCGGTGAGCCCGTCGGAGCCGGATCCGGCGAACTCGCCCAGGACGCCGTAGAACTCGGCCGAGCGGACTTCGAACTCCGCCCAGGCCTCGATGTCCGTGGCCGGTGGGCGGAGGAGGTCCACCGAGGCCTGGGCGAAGAGCATGGACGTTCCTCGGCTCTCCGTCTCCGCGAGCAGG
Source organism: Kitasatospora sp. NPDC059803 (assembly GCF_042732255.1). Lineage (NCBI taxonomy): Bacteria > Bacillati > Actinomycetota > Actinomycetes > Kitasatosporales > Streptomycetaceae > Kitasatospora > Kitasatospora sp. NPDC059803. Next base: position 2,026 of record NZ_JBHWIJ010000032.1, read on the forward strand.
GCGTCCAACCGGTCGACCGCGGCGAACGCCTCCTGCCGGCGCTGCCGCCCGGCGAACAGGCCTCTCACAACGCCCCGGGCCGGCTGGGCGGCGGCGATCAGGGCGGAGGCCTCGCCGGCGACACGCTCCGCCAGCTCCCTGGCCCGTCTCGCATCGGGCCCGGCGGCGACCAGCCGTTGGAGTGCGACGACCAGCGCGGTGCCCGCCGTGTCCTGGTGGTCGACGTCCAGCCGGATCGCCACGGCCTGCTCGGCGGCCCGGGCGATCTGCCCGGCGGCGGCGATGGCCTGGAGAGCGCTCTGGGCTCCGATTCCGGGCAGCAGTTGGAGCGTGTAGGGCGTGGCGTCCACCACCTGCCGCACGGTCCTGATCCCGGCGGCCTCCAACGCGCCGACGCGCAGACGCCCCTCGGTGACATCCCTCAGCCGGGCCACCGGAATGGCGTCCAGTTCGTCGCGGACCAGCTGGCCCCGCAGACCGGCCGCGGCCTGGCGCACGTGCTCGACAGCACCCTGGTGATCGTCGACGACCGCGCGGGCGACCGCATGGAGCCGCTCCCCGTCCGCCAGCACGACCTTGGGCTTCCGGACGGCGCGCTGCCTCTCTCCCACCTACGGCTCCTGTCCCGACTCGACCCTGCGGCACCCTCTCCGGGCGTCCACATGATTCCATCCAGGCACCGCCGACCGCCCCGGATTCCCGACCACTCCCCCGGCCGCCCGACGGCCCGGCGGAGTCTCCGGGCCGGGGGCGCCCGGGCGTCCGTCTCGATCGACGGCGGTCACCCGGCCGTCAGCCGGCGGTCACAGCGCTGCCAGGGCTGCCTCCAGGTCGTCCAGGCCCAGGGAACCCTGCCGCAGGGCCTTCATGTGCCAGTGCTTGAGGTCGAAGTCGGAGCCCAGCCGGCGGCGGGCCGCCTCGCGGCCGGCCAGCCAGGCGCGCTCGCCGAGTTTGTAGCCGATGGCCTGGCCGGGCCAGCCGAGGTAGCGGACGATCTCACTGTGCAGGTGGGCGGGCGCCAGACCGACGTAGTCGGCCATGAAGGCGGTGGCCAGCTCCGGGGTCCAGCGCTCGCCCGGGTGGAACGGGGAGCCCGCCGGAATGGCGCTCTCCAGGTGCATGCCGAGGTCGACAATGACGCGGGCGACGCGCATCATCTGCTTGCCGAGATAGCCGAGGCGGCGTCCGGGATCGGTGAGGAAGCCGAGCTCGTCCATCAGCCGCTCCGCGTACAGGGCCCAGCCCTCCACGTTGGCGCTGATCTTGCCGAGGGTGACCTGGTAGCGGGATAGCTGCTCCGCCGCCGCGGTCCAGGAGGCGAGCTGCAGATGGTGCCCGGGGACGCCCTCGTGGTACCAGGTGCTGACCAGGCGCCAGGTGCGGAACCGCTCCTGCGCGTCGCCGTTGGCCGGCGGGAGGAAGGTCCGGCCCGGGCGGGCGAAGTCGAGGCTCGGTCCGCTGTAGTACGGCGCGGCGGCGCTGCCGGCCGGGGCGATCCTGGTCTCGACCCGGCGCAGCGGGCCGGTGATATCGAAGTGGCGCCCGTCGAGTACCTCGATCGCGTCGTCCGTGATCTGCTGCAGCCAGCCGCGCATCTGCTCGGCGCCGTGCACGGTGTGTCCGTGCTCGTCCAGGTGGGCCCGGGCTTCCCGGACGGTGGCGCCGGGCAGCACCCGTTCGGCCTCTGTGCGCAGCTCGGCCCAGACCCGGTGGAACTCCTCCCAGGCCCAGTCGTAGGTCTCGTCCAGGTCCAGGTCGGCGCCGGTGTACCGGCGGGCCCCGAGCAGGTAGCGCTCGCGGCCGACGGCGTCCGGCGTGCCTTCCGCAGCGGACCGGTAGCTGTCGCGGAGCCAGTCCCGGAACGCGGCCACAGCGGCGGTCGCCTCGTTCGCGGCGGTGTCCAGTTCGGGGCGGAGCCGCTGCGGCGCGGGGGCGACGAACTCGGCGAACCAGCCGGGGCCCCCGGCCGTCTCGCCGGTCCACGCGGTGAGCTGCGCGCACAGCACGTCGGCCTGGCGGGGCGCGGCGAGCAGTTTGCGGGCGACGCCCTCCGCCAGCGTGGCGCGGTAACCGTCCAGCGCGGCGGGCAGGTTGCGCAGTCGGCCCAGGACCGGGGCCCAGTCGTCGTCGGTGGCGGTGGGCATCATCGTGAAGATGCCCCGGAGCTGGTGCACCGGCGTGTGCAGGTTCCGCACGGCGCGGAAGTTCTCGCCGGCCTCGTGCACCCGCACCTCGGCGTGGAGCCGCTCGCGCAGCAGCCGCGCGCACACGAGCTCCGCCGGATCCCCGTCGGGCCCGGCCTCGGGGACGGCCTCGGGGACGGCGTCCAGACGCGCCAGCGCCTCCCGCGCGAGCCGGACCGTCTCCTCGACGCCGTCCGGCGACAGGTCGGGCATCCGGTCGTCGCCCGGAGCCAGGCCCAGGGACGTGGAGGTGACGGGATCGTGTGCGGCGACCCGGGCCACGTAGTCGTCGGCGATCTGTCGTGGAGTCATCGTCAGCTCCTTCGGTCGGCGATCGGTCGCGGTACCAGGCGTAGGAGGCCTTCGGGGTGCGCCGCTGCGCCACGAAGTCGCTACGCCGCGAAGTCACTGCGCCACGAAGTCACCGCGCCGCGAAGTCGCTGCGCCGCGACGTCGACGTGGACGATTCCGGAGCGCCGGCGGAAGGCCTCAGGCCGTCGAACACGTCGTGATTGTAGCCAGGGTCCGCCCTCCCGCCCCGGACGGCCGCCAAGTCCGCACCGCAGCAGACGGGTTGGGCCACGACCGGGCAGGGCGAGCCGGCCGCCCCCTCCGGTGCGCAGTGGCGCTGATCACAGCAGGTTTCGCGCAGTCGGCGAAATGCGGGGGCCACCCAGGTTGTTTGCACAGGCAACCAATTCCGCCCCGGCGCACACCACCGGCACCCCCGAGGGATCCCATGACCGTCACCGAGCCCGCAGCCTCCCGCGCGGCCGAAATCCTGTCCCGGCCCGTCACGCTCAACGGGCTGACCGTTCCCAACCGCATCGCGATGGCGCCGATGACGCGCAGGTTCTCCCCGGGCGGCGTGCCCGGCGAGGACGTGCGCTCGTACTACGGCCGCCGGGCCGCCGCGGGCGTCGGCCTGATCATCACCGAGGGGACGTACGTCGGCCACGAGTCCGCCGGCCAGAGTGACGACATCCCGCGCTTCCACGGCGAGGAGCAGTTGGCCGGGTGGGCCCGCGTCGCCGAGGACGTCCACGCGGCGGGCGGCACCATCGTGCCGCAGCTCTGGCACATCGGCATGGTGCGCCAGCAGGGCGACCCGCCGTTCGCCGACGCGCCCGCCGTCGGCCCGTCCGGGATCCGCCTGGACGGCACCGAGGGAACGGGCCGGGCGATGACCCGGACCGATCTGGACGCCGTCATCGGCGCGTTCGCCGAGGCCGCCGCGGCCGCCGAGCGGATCGGCTTCGACGGCGTCGAGCTGCACGGCGCCCACGGCTACCTGCTCGACCAGTTCCTGTGGGCGGGCACCAACCGCCGCACCGACGCCTACGGCGGCGACCCGGTGGCCCGGACGAAGTTCACGGCCGAGCTCGTCGCCGCGGTGCGAGCGGCCGTCTCCCCGGAGTTCCCGGTGATCTTCCGCTACTCGCAGTGGAAGTCCGAGAACTACGAGGCCCGCCTCGCCGAGACCCCCGAGGAGCTGGAGGCGATCCTCACCCCGCTCGCCGAGGCCGGCGTCGACGCCTTCCACGCCTCGACCCGCCGCTACTGGATCCCCGAGTTCGACGGCTCGGACCTCAACCTGGCCGGCTGGACCAAGAAGCTCACCGGCCGCCCCACCATCACCGTCGGCTCGGTCGGCCTCGACGGCGACTTCGTCGGCGCCTTCAGGGGCGAGGGCTCCCCGGTCCAGGCCATCGACAACCTGCTCGACCGGCTGGAGCGCGACGAGTTCGACCTGGTCGCCGTCGGCCGCGCCCTCCTCCAGGACCCGCAGTGGGCCGCCAAGGTCCTCTCCGGCCGCCACGCCGACCTGCGCCCCTACGACGCCGACGCGCTCCGCACCCTCAGCTGACCACCACCCCCGAGGACCCGGCCGCGCGGCAGGTACAGCGGCAAGTACGGCGGGGCCGGGTCCCTTCGGACTCCCGCAGGACCGCTCCGGCAGAACGATGTGTCAACAAGCTTGCGTGAGCGGTGATTCCGGACGAAGTCGACACGGACGAGGCCGTGACGCCGGTGGTGGCCCTCGGCCTGCTGCCCCCACTGCCCTGCGCAGTGGCCCGTACGGCCTTATGGTGAAGAAAGGCCCCCCGGATGGACCCCTGAGCAGCCTGCCGACGTACGGCGACGACTTCCCGGAGGAGCGCCGATCATCTTCCCGGAGGAGCGCTGATCATGAGTACCTATCGAGTGGCACAGGCGACCGCCCCGGGCGGTGCGCTCCACCCGGCCGAGCGAGAGGTGCCGCAGCCGGGACCCGGCCACGTGAGGATCGCCGTGGAGGCGTGCGGCGTCTGCCACTCCGACACACTCTTCGTGAACGCGGCGCTACCGGGCGTGTCGTTCCCCGTGGTGCCCGGACACGAGATCGCCGGGCACATCGAGGAGTTCGGCGAGGGCACTCGGGACCGTGGATGGCAGATCGGCGACCGGGTGGCGGTCGGCTGGTTCGGCGGCAGCTGCGGCCACTGCAAACCGTGCCGCCAGGGCGACTTCATCGTGTGCCGGAACCTGAAGGTCCCGGGATGGGCGTATGACGGGGGCTTCGCCGAGAAGGTGATCGCGCCCGCCGACGCACTGGCCCGGATCCCCGACGAACTGGCGGCGGGCGATGCCGGGCCGATGGCCTGCGCCGGCGTGACCACGTACAACGGGCTGCGGCGCAGCACCGCCCGGCCCGGCGATCTGGTCGCGGTGCTCGGGCTCGGCGGGCTCGGGCACCTCGGGGTTCAGTACGCGGTCGCGATGGGCTTCGAGACGGTGGCGATCGCCCGGGGAGCCGAGAAGGCCGGCTTCGCCGAGCAACTGGGCGCCCACCACTACGTCGACAGCACCGCCGGCACCCCGGTCGCCGAGGCGCTGCAATCCTTCGGCGGCGCCAGGGCCGTGCTGGCCACTGCCGGGAACTCCGAGGCCATCGCGTCCACGCTGGACGGCCTGGCCCCGCGCGGGGAGCTGGTGGTGATCGGGGCGGACGCCGCTCCGATGGCGATCAGTCCGGCCGGACTGCTCATGGGTGCCAACGTCGTCCGGGGCCACCCGTCCGGCACCGCGCAGGACGTGGAGGACACGATGGCGTTCAGCGCCCTGCACGGCATCCGCCCGATGACCGAGACCGTGCCGCTGGACCACGCCGAGGAGGCGTACCAGAAGATGCTCGCCGGGAAGGCCCGCTTCCGGATGGTGCTCACCACCGGCTGACCCGGATCGACCACCACGGGCCTACCCCGGCTACTCGAGTACGGGCCTGCCAAGCATGGGCTTTCCCCGGCTACTCGAGCATCGGCCAGGCCATCGAGGCACTCGGCTGCAGCGACTGCTCGGCCCAAATGATCTTTCCCCAAGGGGTGTAGCGCACGCCCCAGCGCTCGGCGAGCCGGGCCACGAGGAACAGGCCGCGGCCACCCTCGTCCTCGGCGGCCGCGTAGCGCAGGTGCGGGGCGGTGCTGCTGGTGTCGGCGACCTCGCAGATCAGCGTGCGGTCGTACAGCAGCCGCACCTTGATCGGTTCGGTCCCGTGGCGAATGGCATTGGTCACCAGCTCGCTGAGCACCAGCTCGGTGACGAACACGGCCTCCTCAAGGCCCCACTCGGTGAGCTGTCGGGTCGCCTCGGCCCGCGCCCGGCCCACGGCCTCGGGGGTCGCGGCCACTTCCCACTCGCTGGTCCGATCGGGTGCCAGCACCTGGGTGCGGGCGACGAGCAGGGCGATGTCGTCGGTCTGGCGGACGGGCAGCAGGGCGTCGAGCACGGCGTCGCAGACCTCCTGGGGCGACCGGTCGGCGCGGCCCAGGGTGGCGGTGAGGACGTCCAGGCCGACACCGATGTCGCGGGTGCGGTCCTCGATGAGGCCGTCGGTGTAGAGGACCAGGTTGCTGCCCTGGGGCACCCGTACCTCCGTGGCCTCGAAGGGCATCCCGCCCAGGCCGAGCGGCGGACCGGCGGGAAGGCTGAGGACCTCCACCGTGCCGTCCGGGTGGACGAGGGCGGGCGGCGGGTGGCCCGCCCGGGCCAGGGCGCAGGTGGCGGTGGTGGGGTCGTAGATGGCGTAGAGGCAGGTGGCGCCGGTGATCGCGAGCTCGCCCTCGGCTGCCGCCGTCTCCTGGTCGATGTGGGCGACCAGTTCGTCCAGGTGCCCGAGGAGCTCGTCCGGCGGCAGGTCGAGGGTGGAGAAGTTCTGGACCGCGGTGCGCAGGCGGCCCATGGTCGCGGCCGCGTGCAGGCCGTGGCCGACCACGTCCCCGACGACGAGCGCGACCCGGGTGCCCGACAGCGGGATGACGTCGAACCAGTCGCCGCCGACCCCCGCCTGGGCGGGGAGGTAGCGGTAGGCGATGTCGAGGGCGCTCTGCTCGGGCAGCGCGCGCGGCAACAGGCTGTGCTGAAGGGTGACGGCCATCATGTGCTCGCGCGTGTAGCGGCGGGCGTTGTCGATGGACACGGCGGCCCGGGCGGCCAGCTCCTCGGCCAGGGACAGGTCCTCCTCCTCGAAGGGACCTCTGTCACGGCTGCGCCAGAAGCAGGCGATGCCCATCAGCACACCCCGTGCCGACAACGGAACGGCGATCAGCGATGCCAGGCCGAACTCCAGCACCGCCTGCGTACGCTCGGTGTCCTGCATGCGCCAGCCGGCGTCGGTCGCCAGCTCGGTGACCAGCGTGGGACGCCCCCCGACGAAACCCGCCGCCTGCGGGGTGCCCCGGTCCCACCTGACCAGCTCCCCTCGGGGGTACAGCGGCGAATCGTCCCGGGCGCCCGCGAGCGCCACCCGCTGCAGCTCCACCGGGGCATCGACCACCAGCACCCGTGGTTCCTCGCCGTCCAGGACCGCTTCGGCGAGGTCGACAGTGGCGTAGTCGCAGAATTCGTGGGCGGCCGTCCGGACGAGCTCCTCCGCGGTGCGCCGGACGTCCAGGGTCGTGCCGATGGCCAGGCTCGCTTCGTACAGCAGCCTGAGCCGGCTGCGGGCGACCTCCGCCCTCCCCGCGAGGGCGCGCAGTTCGGTGGAGTCGCGCAGGGTGGTGACGCTGCCCGACGGGCCTCCCCCGCTGTCGGTGGGGCGGCTGTTGACGGCCAGCAGGCGGTCTCCGACGGGGAGCACCTCGTCGGTGACCGCACGGTCGGAGAGCAGCAGTTCGGCCGTGCGGGGGGCGAGGCCGAGGTCGGCGACGGTGCACCCCTCCACGTCGGGCGGCAGGTCGAGCAGGCGGCGCGCCTCGTCGTTGGCGAGCAGGACCCGGCCGTCGCCGCTGACGATGGCCACGCCCTCGCGCACCGCGTGCAGCACCGCGTCGTGGTGCTCGTACATCCGGGTCATCTCTTCCGGCCCCAGGCCGCGCGTCTGCCGCAGCAGACGCCTGCCCACCAGCGCCGTGCCGGCCGTGGCCAGGCCCAGCGCCAAGGCGCCGACGCCCAGGACGACCGGCAGCTGGCGGTTGAACGCGCTGCTCACATTGGAGACCTTCATCCCGGACGAGACGATGCCCACGACCGCCCCGTGGGAGTCCTCCACCGGGACGACCACCTGGTACTCGGAGCCGAGTGGGCCGTTCACGTCCTCGACGGTGACCTGGCCGTGCAGCGACGGCCCGATGGTGCCGATGAACATCTTGCCGATCAGCTCCGGATCGGGGTGGGTGTAGCGGATGCCGTTGCGGTCGGTCACCACGATGAAGTCGACCCCGGCAGCCGTGCGGGCCGCTTCGGTCAGCGGCTGGAGCACCGCGCTGGGGTCGGGGCCCTGCATCGTCGCCACCAGACCGGGACCGTGGGCGAACGCCTGGGCCGCGGCGAGCGTGCGGCCGTGCGCCGCTTCGAACCGGTCGCTGCGGGACTGGACCAGCAGCACGACGACGGCCGTCACCACGAGCAACAGCACGATCAGCACCTGCAGGACGAACATCTGACCGGCGACACTCCGGATGCTCATCACCGACCACAGGCGATGCGCCGACTGCTCCCGCGGGGCTGAGCGTGGGTGTCGCCGCTCACGACGGCTACCCGATCGACGCAGGGGCAGCCAGGAGGAGCGGCCCGTGTCTCTGGCCATACACCCATGATCCACCGCACCCCGGTCACGAGCGGGCCACACTACGCTGATGGGGGCGAAGCGCAGGTGGCAGCGTGTCCCGCCGCAGCGCCGAACGGCTCACCCGCCCCGCGGCCGGCCGGCCCTCACCGTTCCTCTCCTCCCTCTCCTCTCGTCTCCTCTCCTCTCGTCTCCTCCACGACCGAACAGTCCTCGGCGCGGATGTCAGGCGGGGGACGGGGAGGTGTGGAACTGGCGGGTGAGGTAGTTGGACCAGGTCTGGTGGAAGGTGGTGGCGAGTCGGGAGTGGGGGGCGATGAGGTCGAAGGCGTGGTAGGCGCCGGGGTAGAGGTGGAATTCGACCGGGACGCCGTGGGCCCGCAGGCGGGTGGCGTAGTCGAGGTTCTCGTCGCGGAAGCAGTCGAGGTCGCCGACGGTGATGAAGGTGGGTGGCAGGGCGCTGAGGTCGGTGGTGCGGGAGGGGGCGGAGTAGGGGCAGACGTCGTCGGTGCCGGCGCGGTCGCCCAGGATCGCCTGCCAGGCGAGGAGGTTGGTCGAGCGGTCCCAGATGCCGATGTCGGTGATCTCGTGGCTCGATGCGGTGCGGTTGCGGTCGTCGAGCATCGGATACGTGAGTGATTGGAACAGGGGTGTCACGCCGCCGCGGTCGCGGATCAGGAGGGTCGTGGCCGCCGCGACGCCTCCGCCGCCGCTCTGGCCCGCGATGCCGATGCGGGCGCCGTCCAGGCCCAGGGCGTCCGCCTCGCGGCCGAGCCACTGGTAGGCGGTGAAGCCGTCCTCGGCGGCGCCGGGAGCGGGTGTCTCGGGGGCGAGCCGGTAGTCGACCACGGCGACGGCGCAGCCGAGGCTCGCGCCCAGCCGGGTGAGCCACGGGTCGTCCTGGGCGGCGAAGCCGAGGACCTGTCCGCCGCCGTGGAACCAGAGCAGGACCGGCAGAGGACCGGGCGCTTCGGTGGGGCGCAGAAGGCGGATCGGTACGTCGGGGCCGTCCGTGCGGCGCGCGAGGTACGTCTCGATGGTGACCGACGGATCGCCGGGCTGGGCTTCGGCGGCGGCCTCGGCCTGGGCGCGGAACGCCGCGCGCGTTGCGGCGAGGTCTGTCAGGTCGAACGCGCCGTTGGGGGTCATGGGGACCGCGTCGAGGGCCAGGCTCAGTTCCTGGTCCATCAGTTGACGGGATGCGGGCATGGCCGTTCCTGCTTTCGGGGGGAGGTGTTTCGAGGGGGCCGGGGGGAGCCGCTTCAGGGGCGGAACGAGTCGATGACGACCACGCCGGTGGGTCCGTACGTCTCCAGGGACTCCAGGACCTCGCTCGCCTCGTGGAGGCCGACGGTGCGCGAGACGATGCGGCCGGGGTCGAGGCGGCCGGCGGCGATCATGTTCAGCATCGTGCCGAAGCGCTGGCCCTGCATGCCGAAGGCGCTCAGGAACTCCAGCTCCTTGACCATCATGACGTCGACCGGCAGCGCGACGTCCCCCTGTTCCGCAGCGGTGGTGTGTCCGAGCTGCAGGTGGCGGCCGCGAGTGCGCAGGGAGAGGACGGAGTTGCGGCAGGCGGCGGCGATGCCCACGGCGTCGACCGACACGTGCGCACCGCCGCCGGTGAGGGTCTTCACCGCTTCGGCGGGGTCATCGGTCGCCGCGTTGACGGTGTGGACGGCGCCGAGCGCGCGGGCGGCGCCCAGCTTGTCGTCCGTGATGTCGATCGCGATGACGTTGGCGCCCGTCGCCGCGGCGATCTCGACCGTCGACAGCCCCATGCCGCCCCCGGCGCCGTACACCGCGACCCATTCGCCGCCGCGGACCTTCGCCTGGTCGACGACGCCGTGGAAGGCGGTCATGTAGCGGCAGGCCAGCGCGGCGACGTCCACGAAGTCGACGCCCTCCGGCACTTCGACCAGGTTGACGTCGGCGAAGCGGACCATGACGTACTCGGCGAAGGCGCCCCAGTAGGACACCCCGGGCACGAGCGAGTCCACGTGCTCGCAGACGTGCTGATTGCCGCTGCGGCACATCTCGCACGCGCCCTCGCCGGGGTTCATCGGGAAGATGACGCGGTCGCCCTCCTTCCACCCCCGCACCTCGCGGCCGACCTCCACGACGGTGCCGGCGAACTCGTGGCCGAGGACGAACGGGGCCTCGACACGCGGTCCGCCCGTCCAGAACTCCCCGGCCCACAGGGCCCAGTCGGTCCGGCAGATCCCGTTCGCCCCGACGCGCACGATCGCGCCGTCCGGCGGGCAGGAGGGATCGGGCACCTCGCGGATGACGAGCGGCTTGTGGAGTTCCTCGATGACTGCAGCGCGCATGGCGCGGCCTCCTCGTGCTTGGAGTCGACGGGAGCGGGGAGCAACCGCCTGAAGTCCACCGGTTCAAGTGGTGGACTTGGAAGCTAGCCGCTTGCCCGGAACCATGTCAACCGCATAAAGTGGTGGACATGGACGACAGGGACGACAGCCGCGAGGGGCGCCAGCGCGCCAAGGCCGACTTCCGCTTCGACGACGCGCGGCTGTGCTTCGCCTTCGCCGGCACCCTGGCCGACCGCGGCGCGGACACGCCCTTCGAACGGCTCGCCCGGCCCGAGGACTTGAGCCGCTGGGCCGTCGAAAGCGACTGCACGACAGCGCCGCCGCCCTGCACCGAGGCCGACCTCGGCCGCGCCAGGCAGCTGCGTGAGGCGATCCAGCGGACCGGCCGCGCCCTGGCGGACGCCACGCCGCCCTCGCCCGAGGACATCGCGCTCGTCAACCGCGCCGCCGCCGAGCCCCCCTCGACACCCGAACTCGCCCCCGACGCGACCACCGTGCGCTGGCACGGCGACGCACTCGCGGCAGTGCTCTCGATGGTCGCCCGGGATCTGATCGCCCTCTGCGCATCGGAGCACCGCACCCGCGTCCGCATCTGCGGGAACCCCGACTGCGGCGCCCCCTTCGTCGACACCTCCCGCGCGGGCGCCCGCCGCTGGTGCTCGATGAAGACCTGCGGAGCCCTCGTCAAAAAACGCGCCTACCGGGCCAGGCAACAGACACCAGCCGACGGCGCCCGGTAGCGCATCGCCGCGCCCGGCGAACAAAGC
>NZ_JBHWIJ010000032.1:13358-46478 GCF_042732255.1 Kitasatospora sp. NPDC059803
ACACCCCCCCCCCCCCCCAAATCCCCCCCCACCCCACCCCGCCCCACGGAGCAGGCTGCCTCTTCATCAGCGACAACGGCACCGAGATCGACGTGGACTTCGCAGCCGACGGCAGGGAGATCTTCGATTTCTGGCGGCTGCGCCGCTATGGCCGGAGTTTGCCCGCGCCTCACGACCCCACGGAGCAGGACCTGCGGTCCGCAGTGGAGTCGCTGAAACCACCGCTGGTCGAGGTGCGGCCAGGGTGGTTCAACGTGGCCGAGGTCAAGACTTCAGCGTGAGACCGGCGCGGTCGACGACGAGCCCGCCATTCAGCGACTGATCACGAGGTCGTAGGTCGCGGGGCCACGAACCCCCGTGCTCGCGATTGCTTCGGATTCCTGGGGTATCGCTCTCACTACTGGCTCGTTCTGAGCAGGTGTTCGGGCCGCGGTACACGCGGACGGATCATGCGGCCGACCGCGCTGACGTCGAGAGTCAGGAGGGCCCGGCCTCTTCTGTCCCCGCCATCCCGCTCGCCTCTGCGATTCCCTCGACCGTCGCGCGGTCGCTCGCCCGCCGGCCCTCAGCGGCGTCAAGCCGGTCGCGCATTTCCCGCAGTCGGGCCGGGTCGGAGGCGACCTCCAGCGGTACGAGCGACATGACCTCCTTGGCCCACTCCCCGTCGCCGAGGTCGGCCACCACACGGTCGGCGCGGTCCTCGTGTCCGGGTGTCAGGGCGCCGATCAGGCCGAGGAGAACGAGCAGTTCGCGCTGCACCGCAGGTGTGAACAGCTCCCGCTCCTCGTCGTCCAGCTTCACCGCGATCCGCCCACCGCCGAGCTCGGCATAGCCGCGCAGGACGTCCATCAGAAGCTTGAACTGCCGCTCGGGCATCAGGACCTGGAGCGACTCGACGTAGAGCTTCAGTCGCAGCGCCGGCAGTTCCGAGGGGTTCGCATCGCCGTCCTCGTGCTCGTTGTCCGCCATCCGGGCCCTCCCTGGTGTGTCGGTCGACCGGCATCCTCACCGTTCGTAGTCACCCGATGGCACGGGTGGTGAGGACAAGTGACGGCGCCTGGAGGCGGGCGGAGTTCCCATTGCCGTCAAGGATCAGACGATACTCGGAGCCAGGACGGGCGCGATCGACGGGCCGGGGCCGCCGCGGCCCCCGGCCGAACCGTTGGCGAAGACCGTCCGACCTATCGGACACCCTGTCATCACCGCCGAGCGCGGGGCACTCGGCTACGGGTTCGCATTTCGCCAGTCGCTTCCTTCCCAGTCGCGATCCTTACCCGCACCCCTTGTGCAGCTCTCAACTAACGTCCAAATTTCGCATGATGACTGGCGATCAGGTCGCGGTACCAGGTGTAGGAGGCCTTCGGGGTGCGCTTCTGCGTCGCGAAGTCGACGTGGATGAGGCCGAAGCGCTGGTGGTAGCCCTCGGCCCGTCGGACAGGCTGTCATTTTATTCGTTTCGGTGGTCTGCCAAGTCATCGAGGAGGAAATCTGCGACCACCTCCTCGACCACTGCGGTGCGCAGGTCGGCCATGGAGTCGACGAGCTCCCGGTCCCACGGGGCGGGCGTCAGGCGCCCAGGATCGGGGCCCGAGGGAACCAGGGGCGCGGCGGCCCGGTAGTCGTCGGCTGCCATCCGCCGGGGAGCGGCACCGGCCTTGGCCATCACATGGGCTGCGATGCGGATGCCATCGCCATCGAAGTCACCGTGTTAGCGCAGGGAAGCGCCGTCTTCGGCGAGTCGGCGCAGCGGGTAGATCACGGCGGTGTTGGGCCAGCCGGAGGTGCAGACCAGCGGTGGGCAGTGCGGCCGAAGCACGCAGGGCCGGCCCGAGCACGCTGGGATTCTCGGTGATGTGCACCGGTCCTGCGGGACCGGTGCAGTCACTGGGTGTACTCAGTTGGGCAAGGACCGTCAGCGGGCCCCGGGTCCCAGTCGGGAGAGCCGCCGAGAGGCCGTTGGCCCGCTCCTCGCATCGTGGCGCGGCTCGCTCGGACTCGGGGTGGACTTGGGCGGTTCCGCCGCCACAACGGCCGTCACATGAGGCGCTGACGCAGGTCGTGGACCACCCGCCACGCTTGTTCCGCGGACTGCGCCCGCGCGACGTACTTCTCCTCAAGCTCCCCGCGGGCGCACTCCGGCTCGCCCCGGAAGGCCGGAGGAAGCTCGGCCGTGGTCTGAGCGGCCTCCCTGAGGGCGGCAAGTGTCGGCGCACTCTCACCGAGGTCCAATCGGCACTCGGCTGCGCGAAGCCGCGCAGTGATCGCGGCGGCACGTTCCTCTGGCCCATTGGCGTGTGTGAGGTCCCGCGCGATCCCTTCGTACAGCCGGCAGGCATGCCTCCCGGCCCCCGCCTCCGCCCTCAGTCCGTCGGCTGCCAGAAAGAGCGCGTCCCGAACCACTGCACGGCGCAGACCCAGCTGCTGCTGGCCGAGGAGCGCCAGCCTCGCAAGTTCCTCGATGCGCTCCACCACTTCGTCGCCTGCCGGATCCCCACTGTCCAGCAGCACCTGGACAGCCTCCATCGCCTTCCTGAGATCGGCCGGCCCCACCCACGGCATGTCCTCCTGCTGTTCGAGGTCCTCCCCGGCCGCCTCGGTCGTCGGAGCAGGATTCTCCAGTAGCCGGAACGGAATGGTCGGGTCGTACTCAAGGCGGGGCGAGGGAGGAGGATCCCCGGGCGCCGGAAGGTGTCGGGCCATCACTTCGCGGATCTCGGCGAGCGAAGGCCGGTCCTGATAGTCCTTGGCCAGTCCCCTCAGAATGACCTCAGCCACATCCACCGGGACCGCTGAACCGAACGGCTTCGGCTGCTCGTACAGGTGCTGATCGCGTAGGGCACCCTCGGTCTGGCCGTCATGCGGGGGGGTTCCCTCGAAGAGAAGATAGAGGACACAGCAGAGGCTGTAGATGTCGCTCGCCACAGTTGGCTGACGGTCCATCAATTGCTCAGGGGACTTGTATCCATGACTGCCCAGAGTTGATTGATGAACAGTCAGTTGGGACACACCAAGGCCGAGCGGCTTGGCAATTCCGAGGTCGACCACGGAGACCAGGCCCGAAAGAGCGATCATGATGTTCATGGGCTTGATGTCCCGGTGCACCAGCGGCAAGGCGTGGACGTGCGCGAGGGCGTCGATCACCTGCACCGCTACCGCTGCGGCTGCGGCGTGCGGCAACGGACTTCGCTGCTTGAGGATCTCATAGAGCGTCCGGCCATCGATATACTCCATCGCGAGGTAGCGCTCGCCGCAATGCTCCCCGTGCCCCAGCAGTCGGGGGATGCCCGGGAAACGCAGCCGGCCGAGTTGGTGGACCTCCCGCTCGAAGCGGGCAAGGAGGGTCTTCCACTCTCGTTCTCGCTCGTCAGGATCGAGCCGCTTGAGGCACTCCCGGTCCGAGCGCATGAACTTGAGGGCCACGGCACCGCCATCGGCCAGGTCGATCCCCCGGTAGACCCGGGCCATGCCCCCCTTGCCCTTCGGCTCGACCACCTCGTAGCGCCCGCCCACCCGTTCGCCCGGAAGCAGTTCGCGGTCGTCCACGGTCCCCCAATCATGCAATCGTGCCGAGCGCACATCGTTCGGGCACGCCGCCTGCATCTTGCGCACACCTTAGTACGCATCCATGGCGCTCAGTGACGCATTGACCGCGTTCGGCTACCTCTGCGATGATCCTCCGGTCGTCATGCCGCAGCACCTTCACCACGCAAGGCGTCCATCTGCCACGGAGGGATCCCGTGAATCGTCCGATTCCGCCGCCGGGCCTCACGGGGGACGGCTGGCTGCTCCGGCTGTCCAGCACAGCCGCACGGGAGGAGCCCAACGCCTGCCCACGAGCCAAGGCTGCCAAGCTCCGACCACTGATCCTACCGAGTTCCCACCAACCCCCGCGGCGGAAAGGGCTCCAGACCTTCGGCATGGCGCCCTTCATGACAGCACTCGACCTGATCGAGCATCAAGATCAGCCGGTTGAACGCGTTGTCGAGCAACTCTTCGCCAGCGAGGGAACATTCGGGTACGGGCCGCCCGCTCACCCGTCCTTGCTCGACTGGACCTCTCAGGCCATCACCCGATTCCTCGTCGCCCGCCGGAGCCAGCAGACTTCCGCCGCCGGAGTCTCACCCACACACCCCTTGCGAAACCTCGAATGGGTCGCCTTCCGGGGACGCCGCACCGACCCGGGCGATCTCGACACCGCGGCCGTCCGCGAGTACACGGCCTGGGGACGGCGCTACGAGTCGGCCGACGGACGGCTTCGTGAGCTGTGGCTCCCTTCGTACGGCAAGGCCAAGCAGAATCGGTCGATCGCCGAACAGGCCGCCATCGCCCACGTCCTCTTCCGAGGAGTGCCGTGCAGACGTCCCCGATTCGGCCAGCCCTACACCCGACCAGACGACTCTGCGTTCCGCGGACCGGACCGCGTCAGGGTGTACGAATTCGGCTGTGCCGCAGGCGACTCGACACTCCTACTGAACTGGTCGACACAGGAGGCCGCTGCAGCATTTGCCGCACACACCGCCCCGCTGCTGGCCCGCGCCGAGGTCGACATCACCACCCGGCCAGGGACGAGTTGCACCGATTGCAAGGCCATTGAAGGGTGCGGCTCCCTGCGCCGGGCCGAAGGACTGTGGCCGGGAACCCCTTCGCTGCAACGTTCCCGCAGGGACATCTCCGCCTGGGATCTGCGAACGTACCGCTCCTGCCCAGCTCGCTACCACCTCGACCGGCAGCTTAACCTCCGCGCCCTGGAGGAGAAGGAGTCCGAGGAGACACGCCGAGGCCGAGCCGTGGATGCCTGGCTCAACGACCAGCACAGCACCAGGCCCGGGCGCAGCTGTCGCCACCTCGCTGGCCCTGCGGACCCTGACGACTGGGAGGCCGGCGGGCACCGGCTCACCGGAGGGATCGCAAGCCAGGCCGCCGCGATGCTCAGCTGGCACCGAACACTATGCCCCCTCGACGCTCTGGGCCCCGAGGAGAGGATCCTGGTTCAGCACACGTCAGCGGTCCACATACCGAGCCTCGGCGTGCTCCTTATCGCCACACCCGATCTGCTCTACACCAGGGACGGCGGCTGGTTCTGGCGCGAGACCAAGACCGTCTCCCGCCTGCCTGGTCAGGGCGTCTCACTGATGCGACGTCATCCACAACTGGCCATAGCCGTCATGATGCTGGCGTCGAGATTCGATCCGGAGACGACCCGGCGCTCCCGGGTCGAACTGGAGCTGCTGCACGAGGACTACCCCAGCCTGGAACAGCTCGACCCGAGCCGTCCCGAGACCGTGGAGGAGGCCCGGCTACTCCTCGCGGAACTGACTGAACCACTCCTTCATGACACGCTCTTCGCCCCCGCGCCAGGACCGCACTGCGCCGACTGCCCGGCCCGCTCCTGGTGCCGGCCCGGCGCCCAACACCTGGCCGGACACACGACGCGGGAGACGGTTCCACCGACACGGGAGCCCAGGAGTCGAGCATGATCAACGTACCGCTGCTCCACGTCCTTGCGACGGCCATCATCGAGATCGCCGAACAACGCGAACAGACGATTCCCCCACCTCCGTACCCTCCCGAGGCACAGCGCGCACTGGACCAGGTGGTGTTGGAATGCCTCCGCGGGAGGATCACGCCCCCTTCCGGGCTGCCCGAGTTGATCAGCTGGTGCCGGACCCGGCCGTTGGACCGCTGGCCCCTACAACTTGCCGACGAAGAAGCCGAGGAGGCCTTCGGTTCGGGAGATGTCCTGATCGACCGTCACTCAGGCATGCCCACGGAGCTGTGCCTGGAGTGGAAGGTCGACGGCGGCAAGGACAGCGCCGCAAGGCAGTACGACCGTCGCACCATCGCCGTTGCGCTCCAGGCATGCCTCGCCGTCGATTCCCCCGAGTCCTACACCCGGTTCCGCCGCGTTCTGGTCGATCAGCCGGTGCTGGCCTCCGCTGACTGGTCCGAGCTCGCCGGGGATCTCTACCTGTGTCCGGTGGTGTCCCTGCTGAGCGCCATTTACCCGACTGCACCCGATCACTACCTGCGCGACGGCCGCTACACCCCCTGCGAGCGCTGCCGGACCCTACTCGTCCCACTCACCGACGGCGGTTGGTGGTGCGAGCGCGACGAGTGCCGGCAGCAGGGACCGCCACCGCCTGGCCGGTCGCTGATGCTCAGCGCGACCGGGAAGGTCCTGCAACTGCGGCGCCCGCTCCGACAGTTTGTGACAGGGCCCGGCCGTGCCGAGGTCGGACTGGAGGATGCGTTGCGCAGCCTGGGTCTCACCGTGGAGATGTGGCCGGCCTATGACGCCTACGACCTGCGGGTGACCTTCCCTGACGACCATGTGTGGGCGATCGATGTCAAGGACCGCGTTCATCCGGGTCTGCTCGGCCGCAAGGCGTCGCTGGTTCCCACGACGCCCCCCTATCACGAGGCCTGCTGGGTCGTTCCGCGGTACCGCGTCCGAGGCCACCACGACTATCTGGGGGCCTTCCGCCGGGCACGCCCCGCCTCGGCACGCGGACTGCACCTGCTGGTGGACGACGATCTGGTGCTGCGAGCCCGCGCCAGACTGCGCGGAGGCCGGGGCTCTGAGGCCCGGTTGGACGGAGGCTCCGATGCGTGACCGCAGCTCCTGGCACTCCTCACTGGTGCGATTGCTCAAGCCATGGCCCACCGAACATCAGGACACCAAACCGGCAGTTCTGTGCCAGGTCGAGCTGGGGCTGAGGCTGTTGGAGCGCATCGCGCCCGACGAAAGCGCCGACAGCGTTTGGACTCTCCTCAGCGGCTACCCTTTCGCGCTCGCATCCGGCTTGGGGATCACGCCCAGCGATCAGGAGATCCTCTACAACGCACGGCAGCTGCTCTGGACCCTGCGCCGTCGGCGCCTGTGGCAGCAGAGTCTGGAAGCCTACCGGCGGCTTCCGGAGAGGCTTCGGGCTTATCGTGTCCCCGTCCACGGCGGTCCGGCCCACTGGGTGGAACCGCGCATCGCAGGGGGGCGTCTCGCCGTCTACGACAACGCACTTGACTCCTCCGCACCGTTCTCCCGCACCCCGTTGCCCCCGGCCACGGCCGGCTCGCACCGATTCACCGAGCAGCGCCGCTACGCCTCCGTCACCATCCCGGAGGGGTTGGCACTGAGTGCCCCAAACGGCCACGACCTCAAGGCTGGCCGACCCGGTGAGGGCGGCCCGATCGACGTCCCCCTGGCCGAGCTCATGGTGACGGCGCAGTGGATGGACCAGCAGGAACCGGGCCCCGCCCAGCACCAGAACCACTGGGAGGAGCGACTGAACAACCTGCGGCTGGATACCCGCCACTCCGACGGCATCCGCTTCGAGCCCGCAACCGTTCTGCGGCTTGACCAACTCGTCCACATGGTCGGTATGGTCGGGGCCGGGAAGAGCACCCTGATGATGCTCATCGCTGTGTGGGCGGCGCTACGCGGCTTGAGGACCACCCTCGTCGTGGGTGATGTAGCCGAACAGCTCACGCTCACGGCCCAGTTCCGGGAGCTGTTCCGGGCCCGCCCGGACCTGGACGTCGCCCCCGTGATGGGCGGGACCATGCGTGAGCGCCACACCCAGCGTGTACACCGACGGCTCACCGGGCGCGGCAAGTCCTCACTTCTGCTCCACGAGAGCCCCGCCTTCACGGACCTGAGTACCGCATGCCCGCTGGACGCACTGCGGGGCATCGACGCGCACACCCCGCTCCGCTTTGCCGACGCCCCATGTACCGGCCTCCACCCGGCACGTGCTCCCGGAAGTCAGTCGGCCCTCGACACCGAGTTGGCCGTGTTGCACCTCGGGGACACGCGAACCGCCGACCAGGCCCCGGGCACGGACCGCGACGGCGACGGCGACTGGCATTCGACGGCGCACGGGTGCCCGCTGTGGAGCGGCTGCCCGCGCCACAACGCCTCCCGCAGGCTGGTGAACGCCTTGGTCTGGGTTGCCAATCCGATGAGCCTCGTCCAGACATCGGTCCCACGCAACCTCAACGAGGAACGGATCCGATACCTCGAACTGGCCGCCCTGCGCAGCGACATCATCATCGTGGACGAGGTCGACCGCGTGCAGATGGGGCTGGACCGGGCCTTCGCCCCCTCTGCGACCTTGGTGGTGCCGGGGCGCAGGCTCGACTCCTGGCTCGACCGACTGGACACCCACAAGATCGAGGAGCTGGCCCGCCAGAGCCGGCTACCGCTGGCCGACCGCGACGTGCAGCGCTGGGCAGCCTCACTCGGTGTGGTCAGCAACGCCGCCAACCGGCTGTACGCCCTGCTTATTTCTAACCCTGGCCTCCAGGCATGGGTCGAGACCGACTACTTCAGCGCATGGACTCTCCAGGAGAAGCTGCTCGCCGACTGGTACCCACGGCCACACGACGACCTCTCGGAGACCCTGGCCGACGAACTCAGCCTCTACGACCTGGATGAGGCGCTCGACCCGACCCCGGATGCAGCCCCGCCCCCGGCCGCTGGCCGCGAACCATGGGCTGCGAGGCGCAACGAGCTCACTCACGTCATGGACGTCTTCCGCGACGATCCACTCGGCGACTTGGGGCCGCATGGGCCGGACTCCGATCTCCTCACCTCGGCTGCGCAGGACCTGCTGCACACCCTCGCAGAGGGGAACACCCGCGCCCGGGTCCACAAGGTTCTGGAAAGGCTGCTCGACGGAGCACCGGACCTTAATCCCGTCGGGAGTGCTGCAGCGGGACAGCGTGGCAGCACGGCCTGGTTGGAGTGCAACGCCGAGAGGCTGGAGTTCACCCTGCTCCTGGCGACCTTGCACCATCGACTGGATCAGGTGAGCTTCCTGTGGCCGCAGGTCGAGGCCACCCTCCATCTCGACGCCAGCGGCAACGACCTCAGTCGGCGTCCCCCACTCGACTACGCCTCGGTCATCCCCGAGTCGCCCATGGGCAACGTCCTCGGCTTCCAGTACCTGCCGGACGAACGCGACGGTCCGAAGGATGCCGACGGCCTCCGGAGCGGGACCCTGCGGTTCTTCCGCTGCGCCGGGGTGGGCCGCGAGCTGCTCTACTCCCTGCCTCGTCTCGGTGCCGACCCAGATCAGGGGCGACCGGGTCCCAACGTCCTGCTGATGTCCGGGTCGAGCTGGGCCGGAACATCGACCAGGGCGCACGTACTCGCGCCGGTTCAGGCGGTGCTCCGACCGCGAGCGGACGCGATCGACAGGATCAGCAAGAGCGTGTTCCGCACCCAGTTCGTCTACTACTCCGACGGCACGCCGATCCGGCTCTCCGGCGCGCGTCGGGAGAACCACGACAAGGTCCTGCGCACCATGGTGTGGCAGCTCGGCAAGCCCGGGCCAGCCGAAACTGCGGGCCTTCTCCAACGAGAACTGGCCCGGATCCCCGACCAGCACCGAAGGCGTGCCCTGCTCCTGGTCGGGAGCTACCGCGACGCTCTGACAGCCGCCGACGTGCTCCAGCAGATGGACCGCTGGCGCACGAGCGTCCGGGTCCTGATCGCCGATGACGCCGACCTGGAGCAGGACCTTGCGACGTCGCTCCCGGGAACCGTGCGCCGCGGTGACCTGGCCTCATTCGCCGAGGACGACACGGCCGAGCTGCTGGTGGCGCCACTCCTGGCGGTCGAACGCGGGCACAACATCCTGACGGTCCCCCATCGGCCTGGCGAGGAAAGGGTGGCGGCCTTCGGAACCGTGCTGTTCCTGACTCGCCCCCACCCCGTGCCCGACGACCTCTACCTCTCGGTCTTCGCCATCAACGACTGGGTGACGCGCTTCGCACGTGACCTTCCCGGATTGCAGCAGGGCACCTTCAGCGAGCTCGTCGCCAAGGCCGGCGGCCTGGACTCCTCGGGGCTCGCCTTTCGCCATGCGGCCCGAGCCGAGTGGCGACGGCTGCTGTCCCGTCGCTACATGTACTCCCGGCTCACCCTTCGGGAGAAGGAGTCGTTCGCATGGGATCAGCTGACCACGATCTGGCAGGTCATCGGCCGTCTCGTCCGCGGTGGGGTCCCCGCGCGGGTGGTCTTCGTGGATGCCGCATTCGCCCCGGCGCTGGCAGCCTCCTTGGCTCCGGAGTCCACCGTCCAGGAAGCGGACCCCCGTGCCCTCACGGATCACGACCTCGCCACTCCTCCCGACCGCTCCGACGCAAGTCGCCGTTGGGAACTCGATGACGGACTGCTCTCCCGCCTTCGCCAAGTCCTCGCTCCGTACTTCAGCGGGCGTGCCGAACCGGCTGATGCGGCCCTGGTTCGAGCTCTTTACCAGCCGCTGTACGACGCTCTGAGCAGCCTGGAGACGTGATTCTCTCTCAACCACGTCATGCGGCCGACCGAACGAGGAGTCTTCCGTGGCCCTGTACGACACCCTTCGCCGCGCCGCTTACGTGAGCACCCCGGATGCAAGCCCGTGGACCGTCGACTACCTCGCTCTGCCCTTCCCCGAGCATCTGAATCCAGGGGTGCTGGAGCTGTGCAACATCGGCCGCACGGAGCAGCACCGGTGGCAGACAGCGCCCACCCGACGGCTGGACGGCGCGCTGCAGACCTTGGCGCCGGATCTGATCGTCCGTCCGCGACACCGGCCACCGGCCACCGTTGATGGTTCCGCCCTCGACGACTTCTGGCTCTATCGCCGATCGGGGGACGACCACCCGCTGCCCGACCCACTGCTGAGCCGCTTCCTGACCGTCTGGCTGCGGACGCTGGGGCGACCGGAGACACTCGGCACCCCGGAGCACCATCGGCTGCTGCTGAAGGTTGCGACAGGCATCGAGAAACAGCCTCCCTCCTGGCAGCCGGTGTCCGGCATCGCCCTGCTGCAGACCCCCACCAGCAAGGGCGGCACCGCAATCCCATCCGCGCTCCAGTTCCAGCTTGCCACCGATGAGTTGGCGCGACGGATCGCAGCCCTGCCGCCCTACACCTTCGAAGGAGGTGAACTGCGGTTCCGCACCGTGACGCGAGGGCCGCGGCAGCAGGGGGCCGAACTGATGTCACAGCCCTTGCAACACGTCACCGGCCGCGCGTCCTGGTGGTACTCCATCCTGCTGAACGTAACCCTGCACACCGTTCCCTTCGATCCACGACCACGGCTCCACCTCCACCTGGGCGTCCGCCGGTGGGCCACGCGTCCCCGCACCGATACCGGCCGACTCAACCTGCGCTATCAGGGCGCGACCTCGGTTTACCTACGCCCAGCCTTGCCGTGGCTTCCCGGCCTCCCGCTCAGTAGCCGCTGGTCGGTGGCCAGGCTGGCACGCGATCGGCAGGCGCAGGCCTTCGACTGGCTCGGCAACGACCCTGCGGGGCTGCTGAAGGGACTCTCCCTGGACTCCGCCTTTCCCGCTCCGGACAAGCTGCTCGCCGAGCCGGAACCGTGGCTCGCCGAGGACGGCTCAGGCATCCAGGCCGCTGTCGTCCACAGCACCCGAATGGGCGCTCACGCCGTGGGAACCGGTTTGATGCCGCAGCAACGGTCGGCGATCATCGCCTGGGCCGAGCAGGCGTTGCCCGATGGACTGATCCGCGTGCCGGACCTCAAAAGCTGCGGCACCCGCTCAGCCCAACCCGCCAACGCCCGGCCCAAGAGCATCACGGACCAGTACCGGGAGGGCACCGCCCAGCTCCGACGGGTGGCCCTTGCTGTCGATGCCCGCCGCCGAACCGGTACCGACGGTGTCCCGACCGTGGAGATCCGGTTGTTGTGGCAGAGCAATGAGTTGCGAAAGAGCGCTACAGAAGCCCTGATCGGCACACTGGGGCTCTGCGGTGACGGCGGCGCCCCCGTGGGAAGTGCGGACCAGGTGGAGGCCGTCTTCGAAGCGGCGGGCCCAGGCAGCCCCGTCGTCCTCGAGTGGCAGGCACCGGAGCTGACCGTCCAACTCCGTTGCCTGCCGTTGACCGGGGGACTGGCCGATCCCCTTCAACTCGACCCGTCCGTGCCCAGGCGTGGAGCCCGCCTCGCCCAAAGCGTGAGTTCCCGGCGGTCGGCGATCCGCGATCATCTGCTGGCGGACGGCGCGGTACCCGGGACACCAGCACTGGCGCTCGTCGAGATCGCGCACCCGAGCGTCTTCAGGCCCGCTGACACCGACCCCAAGTTCGCCATGCGCCTCGGGTGTGCCGACTCCGGGGTGCTCACTCAGTTCACCGTGGTTCCGGACACCGTCCCCCGTGCTCTCGGAGCACAGCAGGAGAGTGGAGGCAGTCTGCCCCACCGGCTGCGCTCGGCGTGGGAGGACGGGCTGCGCCAACTGGGAGTGCGCGCTCTGCCGCAGTTGTCGAACGACGTCGATCTGCCGGCAGACCTGCGGTACGCAGCCCTGTGGATGGTCAAGCGCCGGAAGGACGGACCGACCCTGCTGCCGAAACACCTCCCGGTGGCGGTGCTGGTCACACCGGCGGCAGAGCACGTGGGACTGGCGCAGGTGCAGGGCTGGGACGACGACCCGACGGTGCAGGACTGGATTCCCTATCCGGAGCTGCTGCTCAAGCTGGTCCGGAAGGCGGAGATCGATCCGACAGACGGCCATCCTCCGCAGCCTCTCCTCCCGGCACCGCGAAGTGCACCGGACGACGCCGGCGACCCGGCAGTCCCGAATCGGACGTCATGGCGAGCGAACCTCGCCCAACAGCGTCGCGAGACCGCCTCCTTCATCCAGCGGATGCTCTTCTCCCTGCGGACTACCAGCGGCCGCACCGTCCTGATCACCCACTCCCAGAACAGCCGGATGCACTGGCCGTGGCTGCAGGACGGGCGCGTGGAACCGGATGCGGTGGAGGACGGGGCAGCTGGTCCGCGGGGACTCGACCCCGGGCTTCGCCTGGTCAGGATCAGAGGGGGAGCCGGGCGCGAGACACCACAGGGCTGGGGGCTGGCCGAGGACGGCGGTGACAACGGTATCTACGCCGGGCTCTGGGGCGAGGAGCTGCCTGCCGGAGTCCACCGTCCGCTCAATCATCGGGTCTTCTACAGCACCACCCGCAAACCAGTCACGTTCACCAAGACGGCCGTCACCCTCGATCGGCTCGCGCTGCGCCGGAACAGCAAGGGAAACCTGGTGAATGAGGTCGGCAAGCAGGCTTGGAACCCCGCGCTAGTGGAGATTGCCGTCCTCGGCTGTCGATCGAATGGTTCAGCGGCCGGCGATCGCCCCGAGGCTCTGGCGCTGGCCATGCACCAGCTGCGCCACGCGCCCGAGTACACCGACCCGATCTCGATGCCGCTGCCCCTGCACCTGGCAGGCCTCGCGCAGGAGTACGTGCTACCGATGCAGGCCGAGGGCGGAGAGCAGGATCCTGAGCAGGACGACTCGGGGGACGCAGCCGCCGCAGTGGATCCCTCGCTGGCCCCCGCCCCAGGCCTCGCGGTCGAAACGGATCCGGAGGAGGAAGGCCAACTTCAACTGTTCTGAGCCGTCCCGGCAACCGAACCGGACTCCCCTGCCGCAGTCGATCACGTGCGCCACAGCTCCACCGGCGAGGACAGGTGATCCGCCGGCAGTTGGGCCCCGAACGCCGGGTCTCAGATCGGCCACGAACGCCACCGGCACCGCACCACGCACTAGGCTCGTTCAGCGCGCTCACCTGCGCTCCCCTGCTTATGACAGAACGGAGTTGTCCGGCTTGGAACACCGACGCCCCGGAAGTCGGAGTGGCACCGACCCGTTGGAAGGACTGCTCGACCACTGGCAGAAGGCCCTCATCGATCTCGGCTTCCGCAACCGGCTGGTGAGTTACCGTCGCACCAAGAGCCAGGCTGGTATGGACATCACCGCTCCGGGAATGTCCGCCATCCTCGACCGGCTGCCCGACGGATGCATCTTCGCGCCGGTCAACGATCCCGAGCCTGACTCCGGGGCGGCACAGTCGGGCCTGCCCGTACCGCTCGACAAACCAGTACGACAAGCGGCAACTCTGGCCGGGAGCCGGCCGATCGACACCCCGGCCTCCCGGGTCGGTGCCAGGCGCCCCGTCCAGCGACTGGAACTCGTCACGTCGAAGACGACGCAGGCCGAGCAAGATCGCCATCTGCGACGGCTGGTGACCGTCGCGAAGGAGAAGTTCAACGACTACGGCCTCTGGGTGCTCCACCTGGGCGTCGGCTTCCTCGAGTGGCGGCCGGCACCGTCAGCGGACAGCGTCGCCTCACCGCTGGTGCTGGTTCCCGTCACGCTCCGCCGGTGGAAGGGCGACTCCTACCTGCTGGAAATCAACGGCGACGAGGAAGTGACGTTCAACCCGGCCCTGGCAATCAAGATGGAGGAAGTCGGACTCGACTGGCCGAGCCCGGAACAGGTCGACCTCCCCGATGTTCCGGAGCTGCTGGAGCAGGCTCGCCGGAAGGCCTCGAAGCGCGAGGGGTGGTCGGTCCATGACCGGGTCGTGCTCGACGCCTTCAACTCCAGCAAGGAGGCCATGTACCGCGACCTCAAGGACAACCGGGCCCGCATCCTGAAGAGCCACTTGGTTCGTGCGATCGGCCTGGGTGGAAGCTCGAACCTTCCCGCCGCCACCTTCGACTTCGACCCGGTTCCACTCGACCGGATCGACCAGCTCCAGCCTCCCGAGCAGACTCCCCTCATCCTGGACTCCGATTCGTCGCAGCGCCAGTGTGTGGCCGCTGCGGTCGAAGGCCGGAGCTTCGTGATGGACGGGCCGCCCGGCACCGGCAAGAGCCAGACGATCACCAACATCATCGCCGGGCTCCTCGACCAGGGGCGAACCGTCCTCTTCGTCAGCGAGAAGGCGGCAGCTCTCGACGTCGTACGCAATCGGCTCAAGGACGTGGGTCTCGGCGACTACGTGCTGGCCCTGCACAGCAACACCATGGGTCGGAAGCAGGTCGCCCAGGAACTCGGCAGGGCACTCGAAGCCCCTCCGCGCTCGTTCCCCGGCCCCAGAAGCGGCGAACGCTCCGCGGCGAAGGACCTCCGCGAAGAACTCTCCGGCTACGCCGCGGCGATGAACGAGCGCCGCACCGGCCTCGGTGCGTCCCTCCACACGGTTCTCGGCCGCATCGCCCTGCTGGAGAACATCCATCCGCTGCGTCCGGAGCCGTCCTTCGACGCGGGCGGGCTGTCGGAGGAGGTTCTGCACCAGATCACCGAGGCCGCCGGCTGGATCGCCCGGTCCTGGCGTCCCGCTGTCGAGGGCGAGGCCTTCGTCTGGCGTGATCTGACCGGCGTTCGTGGCGAACTGGAGGCCTTGGACCGGGCATTGGAGGAGCTCGACGGCATCCGCCGCACTCTCGCCCCGCACGCAGCCCTGCTCGACGCCATGGGGTGGGAGGGCCTGCACGACGCGGCCTGTCTGGTCGCGGCACTGCGCATCGGCGAGAAGCGTCCCTTGCTTCCCATCGCCTGGCTCGGACTGGAATTCCCTCACCTCAGCTCCACGGTCGAGTCGTTCATCGGGCGGTACACCCACGCCGTTGAGGCGGAGGAACGAGCGATGGTCGCGCTCGGCGCCAACTGGATGGATCTCGCATCGACCGGTTCTCGTGCCGAGGCGACCGAGTGGTCCGCGCCCTCGAACCTCCCATCCTCCACCCTCGATCTGCTGGTTCTCACAGCCGATCAGGCGAAAGCACTGATCGATCAACTGGCGACCGACGCCGACGCGCTGGACCAAGCCTGCCAGCTCTCCACCGGTGCGGCCAGGATGTACGGCGTCCCGGAGCCGGTCACCTGCGAGGACGCCCTCCGACTGGCTCGGCTGGCCGAATTCTCGGCTGCCCCGCCCACGCAGAAGCCGCCGGCCTGCTGGCTGACCCCGGAGGGGCTCAGCGCTGCCCGGACGGCCCTGTCCCGGTTGTCCGAGGCGATCGGCAGCCTGCGAGCGGCACGGGGCAAGGCCCAGCAGGTCTTCACCGACCATGTGCTGGAGGAGGCGTCGTTGGCGGAGGTCGCACAACGCTTCGCCACCGTTCACCAGACCTTCGCCGGCCGGTTCTCAGCTGCTCGCCGGACCGACCGTCGACTCGTCCGCACACTCCTTCCCGGTCAGGGCAAGTGCACCAAGAACGTCATCGCCGCGCTGCCCGGCGCGGTCGAATGGCAGAGGGCCCACAGGGCACTCTCGCAGGAAGCCCGACTGGAGAGCCCCGCGCTGGCACACCTCTGGAAGGGCGAGGACACCGACTTCGACGCCGCCGCAGACCTGCTCGGCCGCGCCCAGGAGATCCTGGATCTCGCTCCGCAGGTGACGAACCCGGAGGCCCTACGAGGAGAACTCGCGCACGGCGGAAGTCCTCGTGCGGCCGCGCGGACCGCCGCGTCGCAGGCCGCGGAGGTCCTCACCCGGTGGCGGGACTCATTGGTCCCCCCGCCGGCCGTCGGCGCTCCCTACACGCTGGAGGACGAGCCGATCACCTCGGCCGCCCAGTGGAGTCGGGACCAACTGCCGCTGCTCCAAACGGCGATGGACGTCCTGCGGACCGTAGGCTCGGTGTCGGGCCGCACCGACTGGACCCTGCGCGGCGCACTGGATGCCCTGAAGCGGGTGTCCGCCGCCGTCGCGGCGAACGAGCAATTCGAGGCTCCTGCCGCACAGGACCTGCAGCTCCTTGAGGACCTCTACCATGGACGCGCAACCGATCCGTCGGCCCTCCGCGCAGCCGTCGCCTGGGTCGCCGAGCTGCGAACGGCCTGTGGCCTCGTCACCAGCCAGGTCTTCCCGGTCGAAAGCACGAAGCCGCTCCACGCCGCCAGGCGGGATGCCGAGCTGGAGGACGCCGTGGCCGGTTGGTCCCGCGCGAGCACCCAGCTGACCGGGTTGTTCATCGCCGAGCGGGAGCAGCAGTTGCGACTCGCCCTGACGCGGGACCTCGCGTCGGCCGAGACCCTGCTCGCCCAGTTGGACGGTGACCGTGGTGGACCAGACGAGTGGGCAGCGTATCTGCGCGGTCGGCGCGTGCTCGATGCTCGACGCCTCGGCGACCTCGTGATGCGCGCCGTCAAGGCGGGCGTGGGACGGGACGACTTCCGCGCCGTCGTCGAGAAGGCGGCCCTCCGCTCATGGGCGGACCGCGTCATCGAGAACGACGGCCGACTGCTCTGGACCCGGTCCCAGGACCGTGACGACCGGGTGACGGAGTTCCGAAGGGTCGACCGGCTCCTGCTCGAACACGCACAAATCCGGGTGGCACGAGCCTGCGACGCCCGTCGGCCTGGCGTCCTGCAGGACGCGGGCACCAGACTGCTGAACACCGAGGGCCGCAGGAAGACCCGTCACAAGCCGGTACGTACGCTGCTCAGCGAGGCTGACAGAGCCGTACGGCTCGTCAAACCCTGCTTCATGATGAGCCCGTTGATGGTCAGCAGGCTGCTCCCGCCGGACTTCATGTTCGACGTGGTCATCTTCGACGAGGCGTCCCAGGTCCTGCCGCAGGATGCCGTCAACTGCATCTACCGCGGCTGTTCGCTGATCGTCGCCGGCGACGAGAAGCAGCTACCGCCGACCGCATTCTTCTCCGCAGGCGAGGACGAAGAGGAGGACGACGCAGTCCCAGGCGAGGCCGAGGACAAGCCGACCAGCTACGAGTCCCTGCTCACGCTGGCCAAGGGCAGCGGGATGCTCAAGAACCTCTCACTGCGCTGGCACTACCGCAGCCGCCACGAGCACCTGATCGCCTTCAGTAACCACGAGTTCTACGACAAGTCGATGACCACCTTCCCGGGCGCGCTGGCCGACGGCCCCGATGTCGGTGTGGCCTTCCTGAGAGCGACGGACGGCTGCTACCAGCCCGGAGCCAGTGCTCGTAACAACCCGTTGGAGGCCAGGGAGGTGGCCCGCCGGGTGATCCACCACTTCGACACCCGTTCCGACCGCTCGCTCGGCGTGGTCGCCCTCTCCCAGGCCCAGGCGGACGCCATCCGCGAGGCCGTCGACGACGCCCGGCACGGCCGCCCCGACCTGGACGAGCACTTCTCAGAGGACCGTCTGGACGGTTTCTTCATCAAGAACCTGGAGACCGTCCAGGGCGACGAACGCGACGTCATCATCATGTCGGTCGGTTACGGCCCGCAGCAGCCCGGCGGCAAGGTCTCCCGCAACTTCGGCCCGATGAACCGGGCCGGCGGCTGGCGTCGTCTGAATGTCGCCGTGACCCGAGCACGGTACCGATTCGAGGTCGTCGCCTCCTTCGACCCCGACGAGATCGGCGAAACCGGAGGCGAGAGCTTCCGCTACTTCTCCCGCTACCTGAAGTACGCCAAGCACGGCCCGTCCGTGCTGGCCCAAGAACTGGAGGGGGAGGAAGCACCTCCTGAGAGCCCGTTCGAGGAGTCGGTCCTGGAGGCACTGCGAAGCTGGGGCTACACCGTGCGGCCCCAGGTCGGCGTAGCCGGCTACCGGATCGACCTGGGCATCCGCGACCCCCGACGGCCGGGGCGGTACGCACTCGGCATCGAGTGCGACGGTGCGATGTACCACTCGTCGAAGGTGGCACGGGACCGGGACCGCCTCCGCGAGTCCGTGCTCTCCGGCCTGGGATGGAAGCTGCACCGGATCTGGGGTACGGACTGGTACCGCAACCGGGCAGGCGCCGAGGCCCGGCTCAAGGATGCCGTCGAACACGAGGTCGGCCCTCCGGAGCAACTGCATGAGGCGTTCCGCATCCCCGGCCAACAGACCTCGGACCGGACCGGCTCCGTACCACCGCCCACAGTCGCGGGCCTGGCACCCGCACCCGAGGTTCCTGCCCCCGGCTCGCGGGTTACGGCCCGACAGGAGTTGCTGTCAGGGCGTGTGGGGCAGCGCATCGACCACGAGCTGGGGCAGATCCGTACGAGGCTGGAGCAACAGGCCTCGTCCGACCACCGGGCCGGGCCGCGTACACGAGCAGATCAGCTCCGACGCGAGCGGGACCAGCAAGCCGACCTGGAAGCCCGTGCGACCGTCCTCAAGGACTACCTCACCGGCGACCGCACCGCACCGGCTGACGTCGTCAGTCCCGGCCGCGTGGTGACCCTGTTTTTCGACGGCGAGGGCGAGGAGCAGGAGTACGAGATCACCTCTGGAAGGCCCTTCGACGAAGGGACCACCCAACTGAGCCCCTTCACAGCCTTGGGTAAGGCACTCACCGGCAGCCCGGCCGGAATCACTGTCACTTGCGACGAGAACGGACGACGGATCGCCGTCCACATCCGCAGCATTCGCGATTGAGTTCTGAGCGGGCGGTGGCTTGTCACCGCCCGCTCGATACTCAATCCGTACGTGGCGTGAGCAGCTGCTACAGGCGCACCATCCAGGTCGCCACTCGACCGCTGCCAGACAGCCGTACATCCCGCACCCGCTGGAGGGCAACTACCTTGGACGATGGGGCCCGGTGGGCAGCGATCAGATCTTGATACCACGCATACGAGGCCCTCGGGGTGCGCTTCTGGGTGGCGAAGTCGACGTGGATGAGGCCGAAGCGCTGGTGGTAGCCCTCGGCCCGTCGGACGGGCTGTCATTCTATCCGTGTCGGTGGTCTGCCAAATCGTCGAGGAGAAGGTCGGCGACCACCTCTTCGACCACTGCGGTGCGCAGTTCGGCCATGGAGTCGACGAGCGTCCGGTCCCATGGAGCGGGCGTGAGGCGACCCGGATCGGGGCCCAGGGGAACCCGCGACACCGCGGCCCGGTAGTCGTCGGCTGCCATCCGCCAGGGGACGGCTCCGGTCTTGGCGAGGACGTGCGCCGCGATGCGGATGCCCTCGCCGTCGAAGTCGCCGTGGTAGCGCAGGGACGCGCCGTCGTCGGCGAGTCGGCGCAGCAGGTGGATCACGGCGGTGTTGGGCCAGCCCGAGGTGCAGACCAGCGGCGGGCAGTGGGGGCCGAAGCGGCGCAGGCTCAGGGCGAGCACGCTGGGGTTCTCGGTGATGTGCACGGGTCCGGTGGGACCGGTGAATTCGCCGGGTGAGCGCAGTTGGGCGAGGGTGAGGCTGACGGGGTGGCCCGCTCCGGCGCAGATCCGGGAGATCTCGGCCACCGGGCCCTCTCCCCCGGGGCGGAGACCGACGGCGAGCACGGTGGCCGACAGCTCGTCGTCGGCCACGCCGGCTCGACTCCACAGTGCGCGCCGCCCTTCGGCCGTTTCGGGCATGTCAGTGCCGTACAGCACCGCCAGTGCCCGCAGGACCAGGGAGGAGAGCCGGGTCCCGTCGTCCAGGGCGTGGGAGTCGCCGTCGAGGAGGCGCGCGGCGAGGACCGGTAGTGGCTCACCACCGGCCGGGAACGCGGCGAGGACGGTCAGCGCCGCGGCGATGAGGCCCCGGGTCCGCTCGGGTGAGCCGTCGACGAGGCCGCCGGCCCGCAGGTGGCCGACCCAGTCCAGCAGGGCCGGCTGGACGGTGACCACCTCGTGGCCGGCCAACCACGCCCACAGGGCCTCGCGTTGGCCGGTCCTGTGGTGGCGCTCGGCGGCCCGGTCGTGGATCGGGCCGAGGATCGCGGTCACCACGTCCCGGACGGGTCGGCCGCAGGCGTCCAGCACGGCACTGTCGAGCCCGGCGAGAGGGATCGTCGGTTCGGCGCCGGGGAGCCGGTCGAGTCCGAGGAGGTCGGCCAGTGCCTCCCGGCCCGCCTCGTCGAGTGGTCCGGACCGTACCCGGCTGACGGGGCGACCGGTCGAGAGACGGCCGTGAACGGCCGACCACAGGGGTCGGAGCTCGGGGAGGTCGAGGGGGTGGCGGTCCGTCATGCCTGTTCTTCCGTGTCGGCTTCGTCGGGCAACAGGTCGGTGCCCGTCCAGGTGAAACGGGCACTGGTGACGGCGTCGTCGCCGTCACCTCCGGTGATCAACTGGTGGACGGCGATGCCGGAGAGCTCCCGGTAGGTGCACCATTCGTGGTCCGAGGTGAGCACCAGGTCGAGGTCGAGTGCCGCGAGGAGGCCGAAGACCTGCCCGCGGTTGACGGTGTCGACGCCGACGAAGACCTCGTCGAGCAGGATCAGCCGCGGAGACTCCGGCACCGCCTCGTAATGGGCGGCCACGGCGGCGAACAGCGGCAGGTGGAGGGCGATGGCCTTCTCACCGCCCGAGAGCGCGCCGTGGAGCTTCTTGGTGAGCAGCTGCCACCCGGAGCCGTTGGCGCGGTCCAGTTTGACGACGAACTGGTGCCAGGCCGTGTAGTCGAGGACCTCGGCGAGCTGCTCCTCCCAGGTCGCCGCCGTGTTGCGGGTCTTCGCTTCCTCGATACGGCCCCGGAAGAAGGCGTGGAGGGCCTCACGGTCGGCTTCGGTGATCCGCGCCGGGTCCTTGAGCAGCAGCTCACGGGCCGTCCGGGTACCGGCGGGCAGGTCGGGGTGGATCTGCCACACCAGACGGACGGCCACCCGTGAGGCAGTGCGGATCCCTTCGAGGTGACCGTTCATCCGCTCGACGAGTTCACCGGCCTGACGGATCCGGGAGGCGAGGTGGCGGCGCGTGTCGCCGGTGAGGGTCCGGTCGAAGAGGCCGCGTTCGGCTGCGGTGATGTCGTCCTGACCGCGGTCACGCTCACCGGTGAGGATGGCGAGGAGGCCGGTCGCGCCGACCCGGATGCCGTCGACGGTGGCGGTGAGGACCTGGACGTCCTCCTCCGCTTCGAGCTCGAGGTCGGCGCGGCTGCTGAGGCTCTGGCGGGCTCGGTGGACGGCCTCGGAGAGACGGTTCAGGGAGTCACCGAGGTTCCTGGCGTTGTGCGGCAGGTTGGGCCACGCGGCAGCGGTCTCGCGCGCCGCTTCGAGGGTGGCACGGGTGCCGTCCGCGGAGGTGAGGACGAGCCCGAGGCCCGCGTCCTCGGGGAATCCGAGGACGCACAGGCGCCGGAAGCCATGGGCGGCCTCGTTTCGGGCCTCGACGGCCCTGTCGTGCAGGGCCTCGTCCTGGGCCGCGGTGGCGCCGAGCGCGCCGATGCGGCCTTCGAGCGTGAGAAGTGCCTGGGTGCCGGATTCTAGGTCGCGGCGAACGCGGTCGAGGGACTTCCGGAAGTCACTGATGCGGGCGGCCACTTCGCGGTAGTCCTCACCGACGGTGCTCTCGACCGCCCGGAGCGTGGAGCGGAGCCCACGGGCGGCGGCCTCGGCAGTCTCGGCCTCCGCCAGGCCCTCGGTCGCAGCCCCCCTCGATGCCTCGGCATGGCCGCGCGCGGAGTGCCAGGCGTGGTCGGCGGCTGTCCAGGCGAGATGGGCGTCGAGCCAGACGTCGGCCTGTTCGCGCAGCGCTTCGACGGCCGCAGCGGTCTTGTCCAGGGCGGCGCGTTCGGTCGGCAGGGCATGCTCGGCGGAGGCGACGGCGAGAACGCGCAGCGCTTCCGCGACCGCCTTCTCCTGCCGCGCGAGCTGTTCGACGGCCTCCCGCACGGCGTCCTCCCGAGCGCCCACCTCGGACTCGGCCCGGTCCCAGACGCCCTTGGCCTCCTCCACGTCCCGGTGGTGCGGCCGGGAGCGGAGGTCGGCTTCGAGGCGCGTCCGGCGGTCGGCGAGGGCGTGCAGCCGCGTCTCGTAGCCGACGACGGCGGTGTCGGCCTCAGCCAGTTCGGTGGTGAGTTCCGCGATCCGCCGCTGCCTGGCGCGTTCCCGGGCCGCGGCGCCGATGTGGCTGGACTCCTCCTTGGCCCAGGAGCCGACCGCCATCGCCAGCCGCCAGCTTCCGTCGGCGCCCACGACGGCCGGGTGGTCCGTCGTCAGTGCGGGGCCGTAGGCGATACCGGCAAGCAGCCGCCGCACCCGGGCGGGCGACACCGGGCCGTCGGGTTCCGGAGCCAGGACGTCGAGCAGCGAGGGGCCCGGTGCGGGCGTGGCCGCTGCCGGATCGGCCAGGACGTCGTGCCCTGCGACGACGAGACCGCCGTCGGGGGTCATCCAGGCGTCGAGCAGGCCGGCCGCCTCGAGGGCCGCTTCGACGCCGGCCTGATCGGCGGGCGGAACGTCCGGCCGGAAGGCCAGCAGACGCCACAGTGGGGCCCCAGGCAGGACCGACCGGTCGGCCGTGCGAGTCCGTGGTGGCACCGGCGGGAGATCGGCCGCGGCCGCGATGCGTTCCAGTTCCCGGAGGACCCGGTCACGCCCGGCGCAGGCGTCGTCCCGGCCGGCGCGGGCGGTCGTCTCGTCGGCGGTGATGGAGCTCTCCGCCGCCCGGGCCGCGGCCTCGACCAACACGAGGACATCAGTCTCGACGGCGGCACGGGACGCGAGTTCCTCGGCGTCGTCGATCGAGAGTTCCACGCAGTCCTCCCTCGCCCAACGACGCAACAGGACGGCGTGGGCGTCGACGGCGGCCTGGTAGGCGCGGGCGTTCCCCTCGCGCTTCGCGGTCGCCCCGGTCAGTCGTTCGCGCGCCGAATCGAGGTGCTGCTCCGCCGTCGTCCGGCCCGCGAGGGACCGCTCGTGGCGCTCGACGGCGGCTCGGACGTCGGCGATCTGGTGGTGCCGCGAGACGACCGCGCCGCGCAGCAGACGGCGCGCCGTACGCCCCTGCTCCTCGTTCTCTCCCGACGGACCCGGTGCGGTGCCGAGCACCGTCTGCACCTCGGCGCAGACGGACTCCATGGCTGCTCGCCGCGCCGCGCCGCGTGCCTCCTCGCGAGCGGCCCGGGTGTGTTCGGCCCGCTGTTCGGAACGCAGCCGCGCATCGTCGGCACGCCCCGCGTCCTCGTCGGCCGCCCGAACCTTCCGGTCGGCGGCGGTACGGGCCCGGGCGGCGGTCTGGTCGGCCTGCTCGCTCCTACGACGGAGCTGGTCGAGCTCCTGCCCCTGCCGGTAGACCTCGGAGTCAAGCAGCCCCTCGATGGCGCCCTCGATCTCCTGCCGCCCGTGTTCGAGTTCCTGTTGCGTCCGGTTGCTCTCGTCGCGCTCACGCACGGCTCCCGCGTGTGCCTCCCCGCTTTCCCTCGCGATGCGGGCGAGGTTGTCCATCTCGGTCGTCGCGGAGATGAGACCGGCCGCTCCGGCACGCAGGACGCGCTGGGCGTAGCCGCGTTGCTGGTTCGCGACGGCGGTGGCCGCGGCCACCTCGTCGTCCAGTGTCTTCAGGTGCTCGCGCTGGCGGTCGAGGCGCTCGAAACCCTCGGCCAGTTCGGTGATCTCGCCCTGGCCGAGCGGGGGCAGCGCCCGCGAGAGCAGGGAGGACAGCAGCGACGGATCCAGGCGCTCCGAGAGCTTGGGGGTGCGGAGCTGGAGCAGCGCGGTGATCAGGGCGTCGAAGCGCTGCTCGCTCAGCCCCGGGAAGAGCGTGCTGCGGACCGTGTTGCGGTAGTCGGTGGGTGACCCGTGCAACTCGCCTTGGCCGTGCAGGGCATCGGCCAGGGCGGCGCGAGTGAGCGGCTGGCCCGCGTCGTTGACCAGGGAGAGACCTCCGGGGCGGTCGACCCGCGCGCCGGTGGTGAAGTAGTCGACGGTGACACCGGTGGTGTGCGTACTGGCCTGGAGCCTGGCGCCGCAGGTGAACCACCCGGGATCGCCGTCACCGCGGACGAACTCCAGCCACACGTACCCGACGCGGGTCTTGCCCGTGGCGCCCTCCCCCATCAGGTTCCAGTGCATGGTGCGCTCGGAACCGCCGAAGGTGGACAGCCGGTTGGGTCGCAGGCTCGCGTCGAACAGGAACGGCAGGAGCACCTCCAGTGCCTTCGACTTGCCGGTGCCGTTCTGCCCCCGCAGGAGCAGCCGGCCCTTGTGGAAGGTGAAGGTCTCGTCGTAGTAGCGCCAGACGTTGAGGATGCCGGCCCTGGCGGGCCGCCATCGCACGGCTGCGGCCGTCGCCGGGGGCACGGGGCTCTGCGGTGGCTGTGTCACGGTCATCGGAGGTCTTCCCTGGTCAGGTTGCGGGACCGTCGGTCACGGTGGTGCGGTACCGGAACGCCGCGGGCCGGGGAACGGTGCGGTCGCCGATCCGGCGGGCCAGGCCGAAGTCGTCGAGGACACGAAGGGCATCGGCCGTGAGCCGCTGGGCACCGTCCTCGGACTGGTAGCCCTTCGCCCACCGCGGGAAGCGCCGCAGCAGCGTGTTCGCCTCGGCCTCGAGCTGTTCCGGTGTCAGCCCGTCCGGGGCGGCCGTCAGCGGTTCCAGCAGGAGCAGGGCGGCGACGCGGGCCGTCGCGGAGTCGTCCGGGAAACGGCTGTCGGTGGCGATGGCCTCCGGGTCCACGAACAGCAGGCCGTCGGCCCGTTCCTCCAGCACGAAGCCACCCTGCTCGGCGGCGCGCTTGACAATCTGGCGCCCCGTCGGCGAGGCCAGGTAGGCCAGTTCGTCGGCGCCGAGTTCGTCGTGGTGCAGGACGGGATCGTCGAGGAGCCGCCGGAGCACCGAGTGCCGGAGCCGGAGGTTGCGCTGCGCGTCGGAGGCGTCGGCCCCGCCGTACCGGCTCTCGCGCACCGTGCCCCGCAGGAGTTCCTCGAAGCGCAGCGGCACGTCCTGCGCCGGAACGGCCAGCCGGGACGGGCCGACGGGCGCGGCGAGCAGGCGCATCAGGACGGTGGCGTCCACTCGGTAGAGGACCTTGGCCTTCGCCGAGTCGACGAAGCTCTCCGTGACGCCGTCCACGGTGAGGAGCGCGCCGTAGGCCTCCAACAGCTTGAGCACGTCCACGAACGCCATGCGCTCGGACTTGCTCGCCGTGTCGAAGGGCGGCAGTGCCTCGTCGGTGGCACAGGCGTGGACGACCCGGTCGGCGAGCAGGCCGACCGTCGTGACCGGCACCGGAAGCAGCTCGGCCGCGACGACGCACAGCAGCGTGTAACGGCGGCGGTCGAACGGGGCCTTGCCGGACCGCAGCCGACGGGCGGGGCGCGAGGCGTCGGGCACCTCCCGGATCTTGAGCAGGCGTGCGTACCCCAGACGCGGCTCCACCACCAGCTGCCAGCCGCAGTTGTAGTCGAACCACTTCGTCAGCGGGTCCTGACGGCGGCGGATCAGCTCGAAGGCGGGCGGGTCACCGCGCTCGGTGATCAGCGGCAGGCCGAGGAGCAGTCTGATTCCTCGGGCTATGTCCTGCCGCTCGGCCAGGACCAGCTGGTTGGCGAGAGTGCTCATGTGCCGCTCCTGGTGGTGTTCATGCGCTGTCCTCCCGGATGACCGCCCGCAGTGCGCTCGGGCTCCGGATCTCCACCAGGTAGTCGGGCCCTTCGAACCGGCCGTGGGAGGTCCGCAGGACGGCCCGTCCGCCCTCGGGAGAAGGCCGGAGCACGATCTCCACGCGGCCGTCCGAGGTGACCGCCCGACGTGCCCCGCCGGCGTCCGGTCGTACGGCCAGCGCCCGGCCGAGGAGGTCGAGCAGCCGCTCGAAGACGGTGTGGTCCAGCACGCGGAGGTCGGAGAGCCGCACCGGGCCGTCGGTTCCCAGGACGTCCCAGGCCGCTTCGAGTTCGGCCCGCTCCTTCCGGGCCCGCTCGGCCCGGGCCGCCTTGATGCCTCCGATGTCGCGCACCTTCCCGGTGCGGGTGAACCGCTCGGTGCGGCCGCTGGTGCGCAGCAGCGCCGAGACCTCCACCGGCGGGGTCTCGGCCCAGCTGCCCGACGACGGCACCGACTCCGGATCGGGGTGCGCGAGATGGGCGTGCCGGGCCGGGCCGAGGCCGAAGGCGGCCGACCACAGGCGGTGCAGGTCGTCCTCGCCGGGCGCGGCGGCGAACCAGCGGGCCAGCTCCCGGAAGTCCTGGACGGCACTGGTGGAGCGGCGCCGTGACTCGGTGATCCGGTCGAGAACCTGGAGGAGCGTCACGATCGCCCGCCGCGCCACGTCGTGCAGTTGCTCCACGCGGGGCCGCGCCCCGTCGGCCGGCCGGAACCAGGACCGGAGCCCCTCCCAGCGCGCCCGGCGCCGCTCCAGCCAAGCCGGCGCGGGATCGCCGTCGGCGACCGGCGGCAGCTCGGCACCCCGCAGCGCCCGCGCGTGCAGCAGGCTCACTCCGCACCGCTCGACGCGCTCGACGGCGGTGGCGACCGCCTGGCCCCGCTGGTCGAGGTTGACGAGGAACTCCTGGAGATAGGCCACCGTCGCGGCCTTCACCTCGCGGAAGGTCGCCAGGTCCACTCCATCGGCGCGCAGCAGGCGCTGCAACTCGCCGTTGAACGCCTTGGTGTTGGCCAGCAGCGCCTCCAGGTGGCCCTCCAGCTCCTGCAGCGTGGTGAAGACCCGACGGTCCGAGGATGTGGAGTCGCCCAGCAGGACGTACAGCTCGTCGAGCCGGTCCGTGATCGCCTCCAGCACCGCCGTCTGGAGCGCCCCCGTCGAGGCGAGCACCGACAGGGCGTGCTCGACCCCGGCGAACGCGGCCTCACCACGCCGGGTCAGCGAGTACTGGAGGTTGCGGCGCTCGTACTCCTCGGCGGTGCGGTAGTTCTCCGCGTGGTTCTGGACGACGTCCAGCAGCTGCCAC
This sequence comes from Kitasatospora sp. NPDC059803, assembly GCF_042732255.1. Taxonomy (NCBI): domain Bacteria; kingdom Bacillati; phylum Actinomycetota; class Actinomycetes; order Kitasatosporales; family Streptomycetaceae; genus Kitasatospora; species Kitasatospora sp. NPDC059803. The sequence goes on from NZ_JBHWIJ010000032.1 coordinate 40,701, forward strand.
TCCCTGAGCTTGCGCAGCGCCTCCTGGAGGTCGTCGTCATGGACCGCGTCGAGCCAGCCCACCGTCCGCAGCCGGGTGCGGACCTCGTCCAGCCCGAGCGCGGTCTCCAACCGCTCGTTGGCCGCTCCGAAGGCCTGGAGGATCGCACCGTAGAGTTCGGCCCTCTCCCCCGTCGTGAACCGGAACATCTCCGGCGGCACCCTGCGCAACGGCTCTCCCCTCCTCCCCGTCGGGCGTCACAGTACGTGGACGCACACTGCTTCTCAACGCGGCCCGGACCGGTGCTCAGCGCGTTCCAGGTACGTCATGACCACCTGGTGGGCGCGCCAGCCATCCGGGAACTTGGGTGGGACGTCCAGGTGGATCGGACTGCTTCGGGGGTGCCGGTCGAGGAGGTCGGTGATGCCGGCGCGGGCCACCACGATGCAGGCGAACCGGTGCCGGGAGAGCAGGACGCACAGCCGGCCGGTCTCCATGTGGAAGGCGGAGGCGTCCGGGCGGCCGGAGAGCGGGTGCCAGACCAGGGTCACGTCGAACTCCCGGCCCTGGAGCCGGTTGGCGGTGTCCACGGTGATCTCGGTGAGGCCCCGTTCCGCCAGCCTTGCCCGCACCGCGTCCACCTGGACGGTCCGCGCCGCGCCGATCGCGATCCGGGCCTGCACCAACGGTTCACCGTTGACCAGCGCGCCCCGTTCGAGCAGCCGGGACGCGGTCGAGGCGAGTGCCTCGGCCATCTGGGGGTCGTGGTCGAGGGTGTGACGTCCCGGGAGTTCGAGGTAGCCCCAGCCGGAGTCGGCGGCCCGGGCCAGCACCGGGTCCTCCGCCACCGGCCGATGGGGCAGGCTCCCGTAGGTCAGCACGCGGTCGCTCGCCGTGGTGCCGGACTCGAAGGGGTAGTACGGGTAGAAGGCCTCCGCCACCAGGGGCGCGGCCATCTCGGGCAGCCGCCAGGAGATCGGCAGTTGGTGCCGGAGCAGGTCGGGTTCGTGGGCGAGCGTGACGTCGACGGCGTTGCGCAGCGGATCCCAGCTGAGGCCCTGCCACCGGTCGGTGTCCACGGTCGCGAACGGGTCGAGCTGGCCGGGGTCCCCCACGAACAGCACCTGGGAGTCGGGCGCGTCGAACAGCGGCGCCGCCGCGAGCAGGGCGTCCGAACGCATCTGGTAGGCCTCGTCGATGATCGCCCACCGCCAGGTGCCGGACTTCTCCGCGTCCACGTGCCGCCACTTGGCGGCCGTCGAGACCACGACCGGCAGGTGACGCAGGGCGTCGATCCCGGTGTCGCCGGAGACGTTGGGGCGCCGGGTCACGCGCTCCGGCAGGGCGAAGCCCGTCGCGTGCAGGCGGCCCACCGGAAGTTCCGGGTACTCCCTCGCGATGTTGTCCACCAGGTCGTCGACCTGCTCGTTGGTCTGCGCGACGATCATCACCTGGTTGCCGGCGCCGGTGAGGTGCCCGGCGGCGCGCTTCACCAGGGTGGACTTGCCGGCGCCGGGCGGGGAGTCCACCACCACGCCCCGCCCGGTGGGCCGGTCGAGGTCGGCCAGGATCCCGGCCACCGCACGGTCGGCCCGGACCCCCGGGCCCGTCGCCTCGTCGGCGGGGGTGCGCGCGGCCGGGATCGCCGCCGCCACCGTCGTGGTGTCGTTCACGCCCACTCCTCCTCGGCGTCCTCGTCGGTCGGTTCGTAGGGCACCGGCGGGCCTCCGTGGGTCCACGGGGTGTTCTCCTCGGCGGGCAGTTTCGCCGGCCTCGAGTCGACGCCGAGCGTTGTGTAGGTCACCGTCTCGCCGGTCTCGGCGAGGGTGCCTTCCGGTGCGGGCGGCCTGCGCTTGTTCGCGAAGCCGCCGGAGAGTTCGAGGGTCACCAGGTGGACCTCCTCGTGCGGGGTGAGGTCGATGATCTCGGCCGGCTGCTTCAGGCGGCCGGGCGACTTCACCTTGGTTCCGACGGTGAGCCGTACCGGGCGCTCGCTGCGCACGGTGATCGTCGGACGCCAGCGCGGGGTCCTCTTACCGGGCTCGAACCGGTCCTCGTCCCGGGCGACGACGGTGCCGCTGAACGCTTCTCCGCTCAGCTCGTACTCCGCCATCACCAGCGGGTCGTCGTAGGCCCGCTGGGTCTGGTAGCGGGACGTGTCGTCCTCCAGCAGGCCCAGCCGCCGGGCCGCGCCCACCGCGCGGTCGCGCTTGCCCTGCGGGTGGCCATGCTCCTCCAGGTAGGCCGCGTAGTCGGAGAACCGCCGACGGTCGCTGGTCCACCGTTCCTCGACGTGTCCCCCTTCGGGCAGGGCGCGCGCCAGGCCGACACCCCGCCAGACCAGGTCCCACGTCGGCCGCAACTGCTCGCACAGGGCGCGGTCGATGCGCTCGCCGAACCGCACCCGCACCCGTCCCTCGGCTTCCGCGTGGCGGGTGAGGAGGTCGTCGAGGAGCGCGTCGAACCCGGCGTCCGTGGCAGGTCCAGCAGGCGGCCAGAGCAGCGGGTTCTCGGTCTCCCGGGCGGCTTCCGCCCCCGTACGGCCGTCGGGCGGATCGATCCAGGCGACGACGGCCGCCAGGTGGGAGTCCTCGGCGGAACTCTGGCCGGTCGCCCAGTGCGCGGTGAGCACCCGGCTGACGGCGAGCATGGCACTCGACCCCGGGAACTCCGCCCGACCCTCGAACCACGTCAGCCACTTGCCGAGCTTCGGCACGTCGGGATGAACGGCGTGCGGTCCGTCGGTGCTGCGCAGCCGGGTGAGCCGGCCGAGCCGTCGGAGGTAGGCGATGCCTTCACCGTTGGGGACGAGCAGTTGCGGTGCGCGGCGCGCCTGTTGGCGCTCCTCCGCCTTCTCGCCCTTGCCGACGGTGTAGGTCTCGGCCTCCGCCAAGCACTCCTCGAAGTAGGGAAGCAGAAGGGCCGCCAGCTCCTCCGCGAACCGGAACCGCTGGACCCGGTCCCTGGGCCGGCGGACGGTCAGCAGGGTCGGGTGGTCCGGGTCGGTGCCCGCCAGTGCGGCCAGCGGCGCACAGGCCTCCCCGGCGAGGGTCAGCGGCACCAGGACGAACGGGTGGTCGTCCAGGTGGTGGTGCCGGACCGTGGCCAGGGGCTGGGCCCTGCCGGTCTGGGTCGCGCGGAGCGTCGCGACCGTGGCAAGCATGCTCATGCGGTCTCCTCGGTGCGCAGCCGGAAGAGCCAGTCGGCGGCGATGAGCAGTTCGACGGTCTCGGCGTTCTCCGCGCCGGGCGGCAGACCGCTGTCGAGGTAGGCGAGGGCCGTGCTGGTGGAGTCGATGCCCGCCAGGGCGTTCCGTACGGTGCTGCCCAGCCGGGCGGGGTATCCGTGGGCGTCGGCCTCGTCGCGGCAGTGGTGGGCCATCTCGCAGAAGGAGAGGCAGTCGGGGACGTAGGAGGCGGGCAGCTGCTCCACCGACTCGTGGAGCACAGCCGGGTCCCGGTCGATGTCGAGGGTCGCCGTCGCCGGAAGACCGTGCGCCAGGTCCTCGGCGCGCCGCAACCGGTTCAACTGGAAGTCGAGGGCGGCGAGTTCCTGACGCAGGTCGATTCGGCTGAGGCATGGCCGGTTGGAAAAGTCCTTGGGGCAGACCAGCAGGAAGGTGTCGGCGATCTGCTCCGCATCCAGCCCTGCGGCCGCGAACGCGCGCCGCAACGCCAGCACATGAACGGAGGCCTGCTTCGCGGTCTGGGCGACGGCGGTCGGATCGGCCTGACCGTCGATCACGGGGAACGACCTGATCGCCACGACGTGAAACCTGCCGTCGATCCGGTGGGTCAGGGCATCGGGTTCCAGGTAGGCCAGTCGGCCGGCCACCTCCACGGTGAGCACCGGGCTCTGCAGGATCAACCGCTCCTCGTCACCGGCGGCGATCCGCTCGATGACACCGCGGGTCTCCCGTTCCCGGACTTCGAGCGAGGTGATCCCCCCGACCTCGCCGAGGTCCTGGAGCTTGGCCTCGTCGACCGGTACGCCGAGGTCCTCCCGCAACAGCCGGATCAGTTCGGCGTACGAGCCCCAGCGCACGGTGGCCTTGAAGGCCTCCTCCCGTGCGATGGCGAACGGCGACTGGCCGAAGCGCGGTTCATGGCCCAGCCGCCGGGCCAGAGCGGTCTTGTCGACCCCTGAGGCGTCCAGGACGGACCGCCGGGCACAGGCCGGATTCGCCGTCAGCGCAGTGATCTTACGGGCGGTGTACGCCAACGGCGGCCGCGCGCCGCGAAGTTGAGCCAACCGGTCGGGCGGCTCGGATGAGTGGGAAGGCATGGCCTCTCTTCGTTCCGGGGTGGCGCCGATCTCCTGAGGTTCCGATGCGAATGCGGGACCCCGCGACTACAGGACCCCTCCCCCGCTGCGGAGGGCGTCATGGAGTTCCCTCGCACCGAAAAGCTGCTGCACGTCGCTGAGTTGTTCGCGTGCGCGGCGAGCGGCGTCGATCCGCTCCCGGCTCCCCTCGCCCTGGTGGACCTCCGCCTCGGCTCGCGCGGCGGAGAGCACCCGCTCCGGGTCGGGCCGCAGGGCCTCGCTGTAGGCACCCGGAATCGTGAGCGCGAAGCGGCGCAGCAGCCGCCATGCCGCCTCGGACGGCGGATTGCCCGCGTTGTCGAGGCGCTGGATCTGCTCGGCCGTCCCGATCGCGTGCCGAAGGAAGTCGGCACGCGGGCTGAGCGGAGTGATCAGGCGCTGCTCCAGCGACCAGACCGAGACCGCGAGCAGGCCACGGGCCGCGGTGAGGCGGTCGTGGTTGATCGCAGCGCAGATGTAGTAGGGGCGGGAGTAGCCCTGCGCGGTGAAGGAACGCTCCTCATCACGCCGCAGGGAGGCAAGCTTGGTGGCGACCAGCGACTCGGAGAAGAAGGCCTCGTACACCGAGGAGATGAGCTTCGGCGCGGCGGGCGCGCCGAGGATCGTCAGTGACTGGTAGACCTGCTCGCGCACCGGGACGGCTCCACGGCCGGGCAGACTGGGCGGCCGTTGCTCGTCCCGCACCGGCGGCGTCACGGCAGGCGACCCCTGGAGGGACTCCTCCGCGTCCAGTGCGGCTTCCCACTTCGCTTCAACCTCACGTAGTTCCTTGCGGATCCGCGCGCCAGCGGTCGAATCGCCGGCACGTCGCGACTCCCTCAGTCGGGCACGCAGAGCCGTGAGGCACTGTTCGAGTTCCTCCACTGATGCGGCCATGCTCCCAGGCTAGTGCATGGTCCATCATTTTCCAAGAACAACCAAGATCACCCAAGGAACTTACCCAAGCTTTTCCAAAGCCGTGCGCTATCATCGTCGCCAGGCACCGGTCGCTCCATGGCGGCGAGGCGTGGTGCCACCGCCGCCAGAAGGAGAAGCATGGTCAAAGGCACACATGGACGGGGTACCGGTGGCCCCGCGTCCACTGCATCGGCGAACCCGCCGGGCGGCAGCGCACCCGGGCGCCCGTCCCGCTGGCTGGCTCCGACGGCCATGACCGCTACGACCGCGGGCCCGACGGTGGCGGGTCTCCTGGGCAACACGACCATCGCCGTCATCTCTGCCGCGCCGGGCTTGGCAGTTGGCCTGCTGTTCTTCTTCGGGGTGGTCTGCCCGGCCGTATGGTCGAGGAAGCCCCAGCGCAGGCGAGCGGCCCTCAATGCGATGAACGCACTCATCGGCCGCAGCCCGTTGACCACACCCGAGCCGCCGTAGGCCGTGGAGTTGAGGTTCCCCCGAGGTGCGGAAGGTTGCCGGACATGGCCTGATTGGCCGTGAGAAGGGAGCCTCTGTCATGGCTGCACCGATGAAGTACCCGCC
>NZ_JBHWIJ010000033.1:0-9009 GCF_042732255.1 Kitasatospora sp. NPDC059803
GGGCCGAGGGGAGGGGCCGTCAGCGCCGCCGCGCGCTGCCGAGGCCCGCCAGCAGGAAGGCCAGCGCCACCCCGGCCCCGCTGACCGCCGCGAGCGCCACCCGGGAGCCGACGGCGCCCTCGTCCGACAGCAGGATCGCCACCGCCCCCAGCGAGGCGACGGCGGCGCCGACGACCAGCCACCCCGCGAGGGTGACGGCGGCGGGGCGGCCGGAGCGCGGCGCCGGCCGGGCGCCCAGGGCCGCCCAGCGGGCGGCGGTCTCGCGCTGCTCCCCGCGCCGGTCCCACCGGGCGCGGACCCGCAGCGCCGCGCCGCCGACCAGCCCGGCGAGGGCGATCTGCGCGGCGGGCCGCCAGTCGGGCAGGGCGAGCAGCAGCCCGCCGGCCATGGCGAGGGCGGCCCACCACAGGACGCAGGCCGCCGCGGCCGTGCGGGTGGAGCGGGGCCGGTCGGCGCCGGCCTGGAGGTCGGCGATGGCGGGCAGGTACCAGACGCAGCCGCTCGCGGTGAGCGCGGCGGTGCCGATGGCGAGGACGGTGTGGGTCATGGGGCCGGCCTTCCAGGTCGCGAGGGGGGAGACGTCCCCGCCCGTGACGGGGGCGTGGGCGGGGACGGCGGTCGGTGGGTGTTCGGAGCGGGTGGCCGGGGCGCGCCCGGCCTCGGGTCAGCTGTCCACGGCGGACCGCTCGCGCTCCGCCCTGGTCTGCGGCAGGTCGTACTTGGCCGGGGTCACGTCGCCCAGGTGGGTGGCGGGCTTGCCGGTGTTCTCCAGGACGTCCAGGGCCGCGATGTCGGGGTGGTGGAGGTCGAAGGCCGGGGATTCGGAGCGGATCCTCGGCAGCCGGACGAAGTTGTGCCGGGGCGGCGGGCAGGAGGTGGCCCACTCCAGCGAGCGGCCGTAGCCCCACGGGTCGTCGGCCTCGACCTTCTCGCCGTACTTGGCCGTCTTCCAGATGTTGTAGAGGAACGGCAGGATCGACAGCCCGAGCAGGAAGGAGAAGATGGTGGACAGGGTGTTGAGCGTGGTGAAGCCGTCCGAGGCGAGGTAGTCGGCGTAGCGGCGCGGCATGCCCTCGGCGCCGAGCCAGTGCTGGACCAGGAAGGTGCCGTGGAAGCCGACGGTGAGCGTCCAGAAGGTGATCCGGCCGAGCCGCTCGTCGAGCTTCTTGCCGGTCATCTTGGGCCACCAGAAGTGGAAGCCGGCGAACATCGCGTAGACCACGGTGCCGAACAGCGTGTAGTGGAAGTGGGCGACGACGAAGTACGAGTCGGAGACGTGGAAGTCGATCGGCGGGGCGGCGAGCAGCACGCCGGTGAGGCCGCCGAACAGGAAGGTGACCAGGAAGCCGACCGTCCACAGCATCGGTGTCTCGAAGCTGAGCGAGCCCTTCCACATGGTGCCGACCCAGTTGAAGAACTTGACCCCGGTCGGGACGGCGATGAGGAAGGTCATGAAGGAGAAGAACGGCAGCAGCACCTGCCCGGTGACGTACATGTGGTGCGCCCACACCGTCACCGACAGGCCGGCGATGGCGACGGTGGCGGCGATCAGCCCCGCGTAGCCGAACATCGGCTTGCGGCTGAAGACCGGGATGATCTCGGAGATGATCCCGAAGAACGGCAGCGCCAGGATGTACACCTCGGGATGGCCGAAGAACCAGAACAGGTGCTGCCAGAGCATCGCCCCGCCGTTGGCCGGGTCGAAGACGTGCGAGCCGAACTTGCGGTCGCATTCGAGGGCGAGCAGGGCGGCGGCGAGGACGGGGAAGACCAGCAGCACCAGCACCGAGGTGAGCAGCACGTTCCAGCAGAAGATGGACATCCGGAACATGGTCAGCCCGGGTGCGCGCATGCAGATGATCGTGGTGATGAAGTTGACGGCGCCGAGGATGCTGCCGAAGCCGGAGAGCGTCACGCCCATGATCCACATATCGGCGCCGACGCTGGGCGAGTGGACGGCATCGGACAGCGGCGCGTAGAGGAACCAGCCGAAGTCGGCGGCGCCCTGCGGGGTCGCGAAGCCGGCGGCGGCGATCAGCGAGCCGAACATGAACAGCCAGAAGGACAGCATGTTCAGGCGCGGGAAGGCCACGTCCGGGGCGCCGATCTGCAGCGGCATGATCCAGTTGGCGAAGCCGGTGAACAGCGGCATCGCGAAGAGCAGCAGCATCACCGAGCCGTGCATGGTGAAGGCCTGGTTGAACTGCTCGTTGGAGAGGATCTGCGTTCCGGGCCGGGCGAGTTCGGCGCGCATGACCAGCGCCAGGACACCGCCGATCAGGAAGAACCCGAACGCCGACACCAGGTACATGGAGCCGATCGTCTTGTGGTCGGTGGTGGTCAGCAGTCTGACCACGGCCGAACCGGGCCGTTTCGGCCGAACCGACGGCTGCGGTACGGAGGTTGGCGGTGGCGTGGGGTCGCCCTGTGCCGGGGTGGCGCTCAAGGACGCACTCCTTAGGAACGTCGTGCGAATGGCTGGCGATCCATGATCCGAACGCACCGCCCCCGCCCCCTAGGGCCGTTCGGCCCGCGCCCCCGGGGCCGCACGGCCCGCGTTCCGGCGCCCGGACCGGGACCTCCGGTGGCCGTCGGTCCCGCCCCGGCCCCTCGGGCGGCGCTCACCGCGCCGACGAGCGCCGCTGGAGGAACGCCGGAACCGCCCCGGCGCCCGCGCCCCGGAGCGCCCCCGCCCGGCCCCGTCCGCCCCGGGGCCCGCACCCCCGGCCCCGGCCCTCCGCCGCGCCCCGCCGGCCCCTCCCACCCCGCCCCACCGGCCACGACACCGCACCCGCCGGCCGCCACCACACCCGGCCTCCCCCTCCCCCGGGTGTCCCCTCCCCCAGGTGCCCGAAGTGTGAGGGTCGCGTGAGCGAAACAGGACGATTCCGTGCCCTACAGATCGGATCGGCCGTCAAGTAGCCTGCGGCCACGCCCGCACCGCACCGGTCACGCCCCCGCTCGGTCACGCCCCCGCTCGGTCACACCCCCGCTCGGACACGCCCTGGCCCCCACCCACGCCCCGGAGGTACGCCGATGCCCCTGGCCCAGCCCGCCGCCCCCACCCGGCCGCGCTTCTCCGTCCTCGGCCCGCTGACCGGCGAAGCGGACGGCCGCCCACTCGCCCTCGGCCCGCTGAAGCAGCGGCTGGTGCTGGCCGTCCTGCTGAGCCGCGCCAACACGGCCGTCCCGGTCGACCTGCTCACCGACGCGGTCTGGCCCGAGGAGCCGCCGCGCACCGCCCGCAAGAACCTCCAGGTCTACATCTGCACGCTGCGCACCCTGCTCGGCCGCGACCCCGGGCCCGAGCGGCTGGTCCACACCGCCGGCGGCTACCTGCTGCGGGTCGCCGAACCCGAGCTCGACGTCCTCCAGTTCCGCGCCCTCGCCCGGGCCGGCCGGGCCGCCGCCGACAGCGGCGCGCTCGCCCCCGCCGCCCGGCTGCTGCGCCAGGCCCTCGACCTGTGGCAGGGCCCGCCGCTCGCCGATCTGCGCTGCTCGCCCGCCGTCCAGGCCGAGGCCGACCGGCTGGAGGCCCGCTGCCTCGGCGTCCACGAGGACTGGGCGGAGACCGAGTTGGAGCTCGGCAACGCCACCGCCGTCGCCGAGGAACTCGCCGACCTGGCCGAGCGCCACCCGCTGCGCGAACGCCTCCAGGCCGCCCGAATGAACGCCCTGCACCTGTCCGGCCGCCAGGCCGAGGCGCTCGCCGTCTACGACACCCACCGCCAGTTGCTCGCCCGCGAGTTGGGCCTCGAACCCAGCCCCGCCCTGACCGCCCGCTACCGGCAGCTGCTCGCCCACGGCCCGGCCCGCCCCGCCACCGCCCGGCCGGCGCAGCACCCCGGCCCGAGCGGCGCACTGCTGCCCGCCGACACCACCGACTTCACCGGTCGAAGCCACGAACTACGCGACCTGATCGATGCGTTGGCGGAGGGCGGCGAGCGCGTCGCGGTCCTCTCCGGCCCGGCCGGCATCGGCAAGACCGCCCTCGCCGTGCACGCCGGACACCTGCTCGCCGACCGCTTCCCCGACGGCCGGCTGCTGCTCCGGCTGCGCACCGAGGACGGCACCCCGCGCCCGCTCACCGACATCCTCGCCGAACTCGCCGCCCTCACCGGCCGATCCGACCCCAGACCGGCCGACCCGGCCCAGGCCGCCGCCCTCTGGCGCGCCTCCCTGGCCGGACGCCGGATGCTGCTGATCCTCGACGACGCCCCCGGCGAGGCCGTGGTCCGCGAACTGCTGCCGGGCTTCGGCCCGAGCGCCACCCTCGTCACCTCTCGCAGCCAACTCGCCGGGCTGGCCTCAGTACACCGGGTCACCGTGCCGCCCTTCGCCCCCGCCGAGGCGCTCGACCTGCTCGGCCGGATCGTCGGCACCGGCCGGACCGGCACCGACCGCGCGGCCGCCGCCCGGATCGTCGAGGCCTGCGGGCTGCTGCCGCTCGCCGTGCGGGTCGCCGGCACCCGGCTCGCCGTCCTGCGCCACCTGCCGCTCGCCGAGTACGCGGCCCGCCTCGCCGACCCGGCCGGCGCCCTGGACGAACTCGTCGCCGGGGACGTCACCGTCCGCGCCCGCCTCGACTCCGGCTGGCGCGACCTCACCGACCAGGGCCGCCTCGCCCTCGGCCGGCTCGCCGCCCTCCCGCTCTCCCTGCTGTTCACCCTCCCCGAGGCCGCCGCCGCCCTCGGCCGCCCCGAACGCCTCGCCCTGCGCACCCTGGAGGCCCTCACCGACACCGGCGCCGTCACCTCCCCCACCGGCGAGGTCACCGCCCACGCCGCCCTCTACGCGCTCCCCCGCCTCACCCACCTGCACGCCCGCGAGCACAGCACCGTACTGGCCGACAACCTCAGCTGAGCCCGCCGCGCCGGCCGGCGCCCCTCGGGCCGAGCGTCAGCATGTCCAGCAACTCCCCGCCCTCCAGGCCCTGTTCGGCAGCGTGCAGGGCGAGCAGGACGCCCGCCGCCCCGGTGTGCAGGTCCGCCGAGAACCGCCGCAGCCGCATCCCGGGGACGAGCAGCCCCTCCGGCCGCGCGACCAGGTGCCACTGGAGCTTGCGGACCTGCTCGCGGACGGCGTCCCGGGCCGCCGGCCCGCCCAGCCGGTCCAGCGCCAGCAGCAGCCCGGCGCGGCCCCGGAACAGCCCGGGCTCGCGGACGAATCCGGGTGCGCAGACCCGCCGCACGTCGGCGAGGAACTCCTCGGACCCGCCGAACTCCCGGAACCCGTCGAACTCCTCAGACCGGCCGAACTCCTCGGACCTGCCGCCGCCGAGCGCCTGGTACTCCTGGGCGACGAGCGCGATCCCGCTGCTGCCGCGGTCGAGGTAGGCGAGCCGCCGCCCCCGGTCGAGAACCTGCACCGACCCGTCGGGCACCCGTACGCACTGCGCCACGGCGCGCTCCAGCGCCTCGCGCCCGGAGGCCAGCAGCCAGTCCTCGCCGGTCCGCTGGTACAGCCGCAGCTGGACGAGGGCGATCCCGGCGAGGCCGTACAGCAGTCCGGCCGCCGTCGGCGCGCCGAGCCCCGGGACGGTCTGCCCGCGCAGCACCGCGTCGAGCGCCCGCGCGTCGGCGAGGGCGTCCGCGAGTTCGCGCCGGCTGCCGAGGGCGTCGGCGAGCCGCAGCCGGGCGAGCGCGGCGCCGGCCCGGCCGCCGTGGAGGGCGACGGTGGGCGCGGGCCGGGCCTGCCGGGCCTGTGCGGCCAGTTCGGCGGCCTCGTCGCCGCGGCCGACCCGGGCGAGCACGGCCGCCACGCCGAGCGGCCCGTCGAAGAGCCCGCCTGCGCCCGGTCTCGGGCCGCGCCGCCGCATCGCCGCGATCAGCCAGTCCGCGTACTCGTCGGGGCAGGGCGCCCCGGCCCGGTGCAGCGCGTACAGCACGCCGGCGGCGCCGTGGGCGACACCGGTGCCGCCGTCGGCGAATCCGGCCGGGTCGCCGGGGAAGAGCCGGTCCGGCCGGTCGGGGGTGGCCCCGGCGTGGATGCCGGCGACGAGTTCGTTCCTGGCGGCGTCGAGGGTGGGCCCGGCGAGGAGTTCGCGGACCCGCCGTTCGCCGACCGGTTCCACCGGCGCCACGGCGCCCGGCCGCACCGGTCCCTCCTCCGGCCCGAGGCCGAACCAGCGCCGTGCCCGCCGTTCCAGCGCGGGCAGCTTGCCGGGATCGCGTTCGGCCAGCTCCATCACGGGCATCAGCAGCATCAGCCAGGTGGCCCAGAGCATGTGGCGGTCGGCGTCGGCCCCGTCGAGCCCGGGCGGGGGCTGCAACCCGCCCGCGCCGGCGAGCGGGACACGGCGGCCGGTGAGCTCCTCCGCGTACTCGAAGTCGACGAGCACCACCGAACCGTCCGGACGGACGATCACATTGGCCGGGTGCAGGTCGCCGAACCGGACGCCCCGCTCGTGCAGGGCGCCGAGCGCCTTCTCCAGCCCGGCCACGACCCCGGCCACCCAGTGCGCGTACTCGGCGCGCTGTCCGGCGGTGCAGTCCTGGTGCACCAGCGGGTAACGGCGGATCGCCTCGGCGAACAGCTGGACACCCTCGATGTGCTCCTGGACCAGGAAGGTGTGCTCCCAGACCGTCCGGACCTCGTGCAGCCGGGGCACGCAGTCCAGACCGGCGAGCCGTTCCAGCGCCCACTGCTCGCGCCGCAGCCGGGTGACGGCGTCGTCCCCGGCGGCGTCCAGCCCGGCGTGCGGGCGGGCCTCGCGCAGCACCACCCGCTCCCCGGTGGTCCGGTGCTCGGCGAGGTAGATCCCGCCGGCGTTGGAGAACTGCAGCACCTCGACGATCCGGTACGGCAGGTCGCCGCCGGCCGCCTCCCGGGCGGCCAGGTGCGGGCGCAGCTCCTCGGGCGGTTCGACCCAGGCGGGCAGTTGGAACACCGGGTCGCGCCGGTCGGGGACCAGCTCGCCGGACGGGTCGCGCAGCGCGGGCACGGGCCGCCCGTCCTCGTCCTGGCACCACAGCTCGACGAACGCGCCGTAGCGCACGTACACGGGGGCCGTGCCGATCCGCAGGTCGGTGAGCACGTACGGCCCCAGGCGGCCCGCCAGCACCTCGGCCAACTCCGCCGCGACGGCCAGGAACTCCTCCTCCGACGCCGGGTAGACGGTGACGAACTTGCCGCTGCTGCCGCGCCCCATGTACTTGCCGTTCGCGACCCGCAGCGCCTCGTCGCTGCGCAGGAACTTGAACGTCGTGCGGCGCGCCGTGCAGACCCGCGCGACGGCCCGCAGGGTCGCCTCGGCCTCCTCCGGCACGGTCGAGACGTGGATCTTCCAGCCCTGCTCCGGCAGCCGGGCGCCGTCCGGCCGCAGCGCCGTCCACAGCCCGCGCCGTTCGCGCCGCCACCCGGCGGGCGGTGCGCCGAGCCCCAGCTGGTACCGGCCGGCCCGGTCGCGGAGGCGGCCTGGGGTGTCGTAGTACGTCGGATCGGCGAGGCAGTACAGCTGGGTCTCCTGGGCGCCGGCCATGGCGCGCCTCCTCTTCCGGGTCGTCTTCCAAGCTCTTCCGGGTCATTCGTCTCCCGGGCCGCCGGGCCGTTCAGCCTGCGGGCGCCGGTAGCGGTGCCGGGGCCGGCGCCGGGCCGCGCCGGACCGGCGGCGCCCAGGTGACCACGGCCGCGCAGAGCGAGATGGCGAGGGCCAGCAGGGCGAAGGTCCGGGTGCCGCCCAGGGCGCCGAGCAGCGCGCCGCCCACCAGCGGGCCGAACGGCTGGACCAGGGTGGACAGGAAACCGGCGGCGCTCTGCACCCGGCCGATCCGGTCGGGCGGCGCGGCGAGCAGCATGCCGGAGACGAAGCCGATGCTGGCGACCGTGGACAGGCACATGCACACCGCACAGAGCAGCCCGATCAGCAGCGGGATCCGGGTGAGCACCAGCACCCCGGCGGTGGCGGCGGCCGCCCAGCAGCTGAGCGCCACCAGCCTGCCGTCACTCGCCCCAGGGCGCGCTCCGGGCCCAGTCCGGGCCTCCAGCCTCGGGGCGAGCAGCGCGCCGGCCAGGGCGCCGGCCGCGGTGCAGGAGACCACGGTGCCGCCGCCGATCCCGGAGCGGCCGCCGTCGGAGGCCACGGCCAGGGTGGTGAACATCAGCGCGCTGAACGCGAAGTTCATCCCGAGCCCGAAGATCAGCAGCAGGGTGCGCAGGTAGGGCTGGCGCCAGATGAAGCTGAGTCCGGCGGTCAGTTCGCCGCGGCTGAACGCCGCGCCGCTCCTGGCGGCGGGCACCGAGCGGGTCCGCATCAGCGCGACGCAGACGGTGGAGAGCAGCAGCCCGACGCCCTCCGCGAGGAACGGCAGCACCGGGTGCCAGGCGAACAGCGCGCCGCCGGCGATCGGCCCGACCAGCCGGGCGGCGGCGCCGCGCGCCTGCATCCGGGACGACGCCGCGCGGACCTGCTCGCGCGGCACCACCCCGCGCCGCAGGGCGCCGGCCGCGGGCCCGGTGGGGGGGGTGGTGAGCGCCCCGGCCCCGGCCCCCCCCCGCGCGCCCCCCCCGCCGCCCCCCGCCGCGCCCCCCCCCCCGGCCCCCCCCCGCCGCCGGGGCGCGGGCCCGTAGGCGCTGGTGATGAGCGCCCCGGCGGCGGCCACCAGCAGCACCAGCGGCAGCGGGGTGTGGCCGCGCAGGACGGCGATCACCAGCGCGGTGACGGCGAGCAGGCTGCCGACGTCGCACACCCGCATCAGCCGGCGCCGCTCGATCCGGTCGGCGATGACGCCGCCGGGCAGCATGGTGAGCAGCAGCGCGCCGATCGAGACGGTGCCGATGGCGCCCGCCTGGGCGGCCGATCCGGTCTCCCGAAGGACGAGCAACGGCAGGGCGATCGAGGCGAGTTGGGAGCCGAGCGAGGCCATCAGGCCGCCGACCCAGAGCAGCCGGAAGTCCCGGTTGCGGGAGAGCGAGGTGGGCTCCATGGCCGTCCTCCGGGGTGGGGGGTGGAATCGGGCCGGGGGGGGGGGGCGGCGCGGGGGGCCGCGCCCCCCCCCCCCCCCACCCCCC
>NZ_JBHWIJ010000033.1:9019-20869 GCF_042732255.1 Kitasatospora sp. NPDC059803
GGGCCAGGGGGGGTGGACAGGGCCGTCGCGCCGTTTATCGGTTCACCGGTGACCTTGCCCTGCGCGCCCGCCCCCGCGCCGGACACCGCTGACCTGCCGCTGGTCAGGCGGAGGTCTCGGCGGAGCTGACGTAGCTGATCAGGCTGAAGCAGCTGCCGTCGGAGGCCTCCTGGAGGACCTTCATCGCCTGGAGGTCCAGGACGTTGGCGGCGTGCGCCTCGACCTCCGGGGTCTCCTCGCTGTCCTCGCCGACGATCGGGTCGATGTTCTCGGCCATGGCTGAACTCCTATCGCTGGGTTGATCGGTGGGGGTTCGACGGGTGGTGGCCCGCCGTGGTGAAGACGGTAGGCAGGCGGGGCTGCGCACGGCCTGGGAACCGGTACGGCACCGGTATGGCCGCAGGTCGGGGAGCCGACGGCGGCGCCGTCCGGCCTGCCGCACCCGTCCGCCGGGCCCGCGCACCCGCTCCGGGCTGCGGCCATACCGCCGGCAAGGCGGCCTCGAACCGGGCCCGAAGCCGGGCCGGGGAGCCTGGCCCGGCACGCCCGCACGCCCGGCTCCGACCACGCCCACCCCGGCTCCGTGCGCACCCCGGCTCCGCGCACACCCCGACTCCATGCGCACCCCGACCCCGCGCACTCCCCCAACCCCACGTACTCCCCGATGCACTCCCCGCACCGCGAAGGACTAGCGAAGGACTGCCACCATGCCCTGCCCGCTCTGCGCCCAACTCGCCAGCACGAACGACCAGTTCTGCCCCGCCTGCGGCACCCCCCGGGCTGCCGCCCTCGACCTGGCCGCCGAGGAGCGCAAGCTGGTGACGGTGGTCTTCTGCGACCTGGTCGACTCCACCGCCCTGTCCGGCGCGCTCGACCCGGAGACGCTGCGCGAGGTGATCCTGCGCTACTTCGAACGGATGCACCGTCAGATCGAGGCGCACGGCGGCACCTTGGAGAAGTTCATCGGGGACGCGGTGATGGCGGTGTTCGGCGTCCCGGTGATCCGCGAGGACGACGCCCACCGGGCGCTGGCCGCCGCGCTCGCCATGCTGGAGGACCTGGAGGACCTCAACACCGAGCTGGACGCCACCCTCGGGGTCCGCCTGGACGTCCGGATCGGTGTCAACACCGGCCAGGTGGTGGCGGGTTCGGACGCCTCGGCGCGCCAGGCCCTGATCTCCGGCGAGACCGTGAACATCGCCGCCCGGCTGCAGACCCAGGCCGCCCCCGGCCAGGTGCTGATCGGCCCGCAGACCCTGCGCGCGGCGGGGCCGGCCGCCCAGGTGCACGAGGTCGGCCCGCTGCGGCTCAAGGGCAAGACCGAGCCGGTCACCGCGTACCGCCTGGTCGGGCTGGACGAGGACGACCCCGAGCTGCTGCGCCGCTTCGACGTCCCGCTGGTCGGGCGGGAGCGTGAACTCGCCCAACTGGACGCCGCGCTGGCCCGGGTGTCCGGCGGCCAGGGCGCCGAACTGCTGCTGGTCGTCGGCGAGGCCGGGATCGGCAAGACCCGGCTGGTGCGCGAGTGGCAGGAGCGGACGGGCCGGCACACCGCGCGCTGCGGCACCGGCCGCTGCCGCAGCTACGGCGAGCAGGGCGTCCTGACCCCGCTCGCGGAGGCCGTCGGGGCCCTGCTCGGCGGCCCGGGGACGCCCGCGCCCGCCGAGGCGCTGGACCGGCTGGCACAGACCACCGCACCCGGGGTGAGCGCCGAACAGTCCCTGGACCGGCTGGCCGCGATCCTGCGCGGGCGGACCGTCGAGCGCCCGGCCGTGCTGGTCCTGGACGACTGCCAGTGGGCCGGCCCGGTGCTGCTGGACGCCGCCGAGCGGCTGGTCGCCGCCCTCGGCCAGGCCCCGGTGCTGCTGCTGTGCCTGGCCCGGCCGGAGCTGCCGGCCTCCCGCCCGGAGCTGCCGGCGCTGCCGGTCGGCGGCCTGTCCTGGGACGAATCGGCGCTGCTTGCCGCCCAGTTGACGGAGCTGAGCGCCCACCAGGACGCGGTGCCGACCCGGCTGCTGGAGCGGGCCGAGGGCAACCCGCTGCACCTGGAGGAGCTGCTGGCCGCCCTCACCGAGGCGGACGGCCCCGCCCTCGCCGACGAACTCCCGCCCACCGGCCGGGCGTTGCTCAGCGCGCGGATCGACGACCTGGAGCGCGACGAGCGCACCACCCTGGACCTGGCCGCCGTACTCGGGCGCGCCTTCACCGCCGCCGAACTCGCCCAGCTCGCCCGCGGCGGCGCCGACCAGGACGCCTTCGCCGACCCGGAGGACGACGTCTTCACCGGTCCGTTCGACGGCCTCCCCGGCCTGCCCGCGGGCGACGACACCCCGCCGCGGCTGCACGCCGCGCTGGCCCGGCTGGCCGAGCGCCGCCTGGTCGAACCGGCCGGCACCAGCTTCCGGTTCAGCAGCGGCCTGGTCCAGGAGTCGGTCTACCAGTCGATGTCCAAGCGGGCCCGCGCCGAGCGCCACGAACGCGCCGCCGACCTGCCGGCCGTCCGCGCCGCCGGGGACGCCGCCGTCGGCGGCCACCTGGAGCGCGCCCACCGCTACCGGCTCGAACTCGGCCTGCTGGACGCCCGGACGGACGCCCTGCGCACCCGCGCGGCGGCCGCCCTCGGCGTGGCCGGCGCCCACGCCCTCGCCCACGCCGACCTGCCCGCCGCCACCGACCTGCTGGAGCGCGCCGTCCGGCTGCACTACCCGAACGAGCGCACCGCCGGCCCGACGCTGCGCCGCCTCGGCGAGGCCCGGCTGGCGCTCGGCCGGGCCGACGAGGCCCTGCCCGTCCTGGCGCAGGTCCGCGACTCGGCCGCCGACCCGCTGGACGCCGCGCACGCCCGGCTCGCGCTGGCCGCCCGCGGCCTGCCGCCCGGCCCGGAGCAGCCCGCCGCCACCGCCCGCGCCGTCCTCCCGCTCTTCATCGACCTGCGGGACGACCTGGGCCAGGCCCGGGCCGGGCTGCGCCTGGCCGAGGAACACCTGCTGGCGGGCCGGCACACCGAGGCGGATCGGCTGCTGGACGACGCCCTCGACCACGCCGCCCGCACCGACGCCGAGCTGGACCGGGCCGCCGTGCTGGCCGCGCTGGCCGCCTCCCTGCTGGCGGGCCCCGAGCCCGTCCCGAACGCCGTCTTCCGGCTGCGGGCCCTGCTGGCCGGGCACGGCGCCGGCCACCGGACGGTGCGGGTCGCGCTCAACGGCCCGCTGGCCGTCCTGCTCGCCCTGCGCGACCGGCCCGGCGAGGCCGAACTGCTGCTGGCCGAGGCCAACGGCCTGGCGGGCGAGCTGTCGCTGGCCGACGCGATGGTCTCGCTGCCGGCCCTGACCGCCCAGGCCGCGGCGGCCACCGGCCAGACCGGGCAGGCGCTGGACCTGCTCGCCGACGCCGCCGAGGTCGCCCGCCGGCTGGGCAACGCCGCCCCGCTGCCCCGGCTCGCCCTCACCACCGCCCGCGCCCTGCTGGACACCGACCGCCCGGGCCCGGCCGCCCGCCACCTGGACGGCGTCGACGCCACGTCCGCGCTGCCGCCGGTGCTGGCGATCGAGCTGGACGCGCTGCGCGGCCGGCTCGCCGCCTCCCGGGGTGAGGCCGACCCGGCGCTGGAGCTGACCGCGGCCGCCGCCCAGGCCGCCGAGGCCACCGAGTCGCTGCTGCTCCAGGCGCTCACCGCGCTGGACCGCGCCCACGCGCTGCTGCTGCTCGACCGGCGCGCCGAGGCCGCCGTGGCGGCCGCCACCGCCCGGGACCGGTTCGCCGCCAAGGGCCACCTGCCGGGCGTGCGCCGGGCCGAGCGGCTCGGGGGCGCCCGGTGAGCGGCCCGGCCGGCCTCACCTGGAGCCTGCGCGGCCGGGCCGCCGCGGACCTGCCGGTGCTCGCCGACACCACCGCGCACGGCAGCGCCACCCACGGCAGCGCCGGCCCCGACACCACCGGCCCCGACGGCGGGGGCACCGGCAAGGGCGTGCGGGTGTGCGTCGTGGACTCCGGCATCGAGCCGGACCACCCGCTGGTCGGCCCGCTGAACGGCTCCTGGGTGGTGGTCAAGGACCCGACGACCCGGGAGCTGGTGGTCCGCCCCGACCGCACCGGCGACACCTGCGGCCACGGCACCGCCTGCGCGGGCATCATCCGCCGCACCGCCCCGGACTGCGAGCTGTACAGCGTCCGGGTGCTCGGCGAACGCTTCACCGGCACCGGCGACATGCTGATCACCGGGCTGCGCTGGGCCGTCGAGCAGGGCTTCGACGTCGTCAACCTCAGCCTCTCCACCACCCGGACCCGCTTCCTGGAGGAGCTGCACGCGATCGCCGACGACGCCTTCTTCGCCCGCACCGCGATCGTCGCCTCCGCCCACAACACCCCGGTGGAGAGCTACCCCTGGCGGTTCTCCTCGGTCATCTCGGTCGGCAGCCACCAGGAGGACGACCCGGCCCTGCACCTGTACAACCCGGCGCCGCCGGTCGAGTTCTTCGCCCCCGGCCAGAACGTCCGGGTCCCCTGGCTCGGCGGCTCCACCATCCGCACCACCGGCAACAGCTTCGCCACCCCGTACGTCGCCGGGCTGTGCGCCCGCATCCTGTCCGGCCACCCGAGGCTGACGACCTTCCAGCTGAAGAGCGCGCTCTACCTCACCGCAGCCAACGTCCAGGTCGGCACCGGGGCCGGTCCTCACCGTCCCCCAGGCGGGAGTTCGACGACCGAGCCCACCCCGTCCACCCCCATCACGGAGGCGCCCGATGACCCTCAGCACTGATCCCGCCGTCGACCCGCTGGCCCGCGAGCTGCTGCAGTCCGTGGTGGACGTGGCCCGAGCGATCTTCGGCGCCGAGGCCGGTTCGGTCTGCCTGCTCGACGAGGCGGCCGGGGAGCTGGTGTTCCAGGCCGTCTCGGGGCGCGGCGAGGAGTCCCTGGTGGGCCGCCGCTTCCCGGCGGGCAGCGGCATCGCGGGCTGGGTCGCCGCCTCGGGCGAGCCGATGGTGGTCGACGACCTGGGCGCGAGCCGCACCTTCGACCGGGCCTTCGCCGAGTCCACCGCGTACGTTCCGAACGCGCTGATGGCGGCGCCGCTGACGCACGGCAGCAGGGTGCTGGGCGTCCTGGAGGTGCTGGACCCGGCCCCGCAGGCCCGGTCCAGCCTGCCCGAGCTGGACCTGCTCGCCCTGTTCGCCCGCCAGGCCGCCGCCGCCCTGCGGGTCATCGCCGAGCGCTCCCCGGCCCCGGCGGCGGTGCCCGACCGCGCCGCCGCCCTCGACCTGCTGGCCGACCTGGAGGAGCTGCTGCGCCGTCAGCCCTGACGCGGCGCCAACCGCGCGATCGATCCGCGCTCCAGCGCCGCGTACACCGCGCCGTCCGGGCCGACGGCGATGCCGTGCGGCTCGGCGGCCGGGCCGGGCAGCCGGTGGCCGTCGAGCTGCCCGTCCGGGCCGAGCACCCCGATCCGGCCGGCGCCCCACTCGGTGAACCAGAGCCGGCCGTCCGGGCCGCAGGTGATCGCGTGCGGCCGGGCCGCCCGGTCGGCCAGCGGGTACTCGGTGACCTCGCCGTCCACCGTGATCCGGCCGACCAGCCCGCCGCCGATGCC
The DNA here is from genome assembly GCF_042732255.1 of Kitasatospora sp. NPDC059803. Lineage (NCBI taxonomy): Bacteria > Bacillati > Actinomycetota > Actinomycetes > Kitasatosporales > Streptomycetaceae > Kitasatospora > Kitasatospora sp. NPDC059803. Next base: position 14,607 of record NZ_JBHWIJ010000033.1, read on the forward strand.
GACGTACCAGAGCGCGCCGTCCGCCCCGGCGGTGATCCCGACGGGGGCGGTGCCCCCGGTGGGCAGCGGGTGGACGGCGACCTCGCCCCCGACGGTGATCCGGGCGACGGCGTCCGCCTGGTTGAGCGTGCACCAGAGCGCGCCGTCCGGGCCGGCCGTGATGAACGACGGGAAGGCCCCGGCCCGCGGCAGCGGGTACTCCGTCACCTCGCCCTCGACGTTGATCCGCCCGATCCGGTCGGCGTTCAGCTCGGTGAACCAGAGCGCCCCGTCGGGCCCCGCCGCGATCCCGTAGGGCCCGGCGCCCGCCGTCGGGACGGCGAAGGAGCTCGCCTTCCCGTCGGTGTCGATCCGTCCGATCCGGTGGTCGCGCATCCGGGTGAACCAGAGCGCGCCGTCCGGGCCGACGGTGAGCACCGCGGGCCCGCACTCCGGCGCCCCGAGGCCGTAGCGCTCGACCGTGCCGTCCGCCGCCAGCCGTCCGATCTCCCCGGCGTGCACCAGCGTGAACCACACGCCCCCGTCCGGCCCCACGGCGACCCCGTACGGTCCGGCCCCCTCCTCGGCGACCTCGATCAGCTCCGCGATCCGTGTCATGCGAACCCCCACCCTCACTATCGCGACTATTATCGCATTAGTGATGCTCGCACGCCCGCCCCGCCCCCGGCAACCGGGTTACTCCCCGTTCCCCGCGCGACGGGCGGCCCGCGGGGCGGGGACACCGCGCAGGACGGAGACGATGCCCACACCGGCGGCGCACACCGGGACGGCGAGCAGCGCCCCGAGGATGCCGGCGATCCCGGAGCCGGCCACCACGGCGACCATGATGGTGGCCGGGTGCAGCTCCACCGTCCGGCTCTGGATGAGGGGTTGGAGCACGTTGCCCTCGAACAGCTGGACCGCCATCACCACGCCGAGCGCCCACAGCGCCGTCCCGATCCCGCCGTCGGCGAGCGCGACCAGCACGGACGCCGCCCCGGACAGGAAGGCCCCGACGAACGGGATGTAGGCGCCCATGAACACCAGCGCGCCCAGCCCCGGCGCGCCGGGCACCCCGAGCGCCACCAGGCCGATGGTGATGAAGGTGGCGTCGATCAGCGCGATCAGCGAGGTGCCGCGCATGAAGCCGGCCATCGCGTCGAAGGCCCGCTCGGCACAGGCGATCACGGTCTCGGCGCTGCGCTCGGGCAGGTAGGAGCGGATCGTGTCGCCGGTGCGGTGGCCGTCCCGGAGGAAGAAGAACACCAGGGCGAGCGCCAGCACGCCACCGGCGATCAGCTGGGTGGCCAGGCCCAGCCCGGACAGCACGCCGTTGGTGACGGTCGAGACCAGCGAGTTGGTCTCCCCCTTGGCGTTGTCCAGCGCGTGCCGGATCTTCTCCCCGGTCGGGCCGAGCCACGCGGCGAGCTGGTTGCCCGCCTGCTGGAGGGACTCGGCGATCTGCGGGGCGCTGTGCACCAGCGCGTTGACCAGCAGCGCGATCACCCCGCTGACGGCGGCGACCAGCAGCACGCAGGTGAGCCCGGCGGCCAGCCCCCGGTTCACGCCCCGCCGGACCATCCACGGCACCGCCGGATAGAGCAGCGAGGCCCCCAGCAGCGCCAGCACCACCGGCACGGTGGCGGCCCGCAGCTCGACCAGCGCGAAGACCAGCAGCGAGGCGAGGGCGAGCAGCAGGATCACCGCCGCGGCCCAGGCGGCCGCCTGCCGGACCACCGGCGGCAGCATCAGGTACGGCCTGCGGGGGTCCGGCGCGGCCCCGCCCACGAACCGGGGTTCCACCGCCGGGCCCTCCCCGGCCGGGTGCTCCTCGGGCACGGCCACCTCCGCCTGGCTCGTCGACGAGTCCGAATCACCCCGTCTCGGCGGACGATCCGTCAGCGTGCCCGCTTCCGGCCGGCTCCCCGGCGACAACGGCACGCCGTCGTCCAACCGATCAAGGGTGGAGCCGATTCAATCCGCCCCCCGTCCGTCGCGTACAGAGCAGCCGGTGGAGCTCACCTCATCGGACGAAGCGCCCTGGCGGACGCGTTCGAGCGCCGGACCTCAGTTCGCCCCGGAACGCCCCCGTCCAGCCGGAGCGGCCGACCCCGACCAGCAGGCGGCAGGCTCACCGGCGGCCGTCCAGGACGGCGCGCAGCACGCCGATCCGGTTGCTGGTGATGGAGGCGACCCCGGTGTCGCGCAGCCGGCGCATGGTGCGGCGCAGGTCGGCGGTCCAGGTGGAGACGGCGAGCCCGGCGTCCGCGGCGGCGGCGGTGAACTCGGGGGTGACCAGGCCGAACGGCGGGTTGAGGTAGCGCGGGCGCAGGTCGTCGAGCAGGGCCCGGACGGGCAGCCGGGGCTCCTTCCAGGTGAGGGCGATCTCGGCGTCGGGCGCCAGCGCGCGGACGGCGAGCATGGCGGTGGCGGGGCCGCAGAAGGAGACCAGCCCTTCGGCGCCGAGGCCGGTGACGACCGACCAGGTGGCGGCGACGGGGCCGGGGTCGTCGAGGTCGATGAGCAGCCGGGGGCCTCCGGCGGCCGCGACGACCTTGACAGTCTCGGCGAGGGTCGGGACGGCGAGCGGCCCCCGGCGCAGTTCGTCGAGCTGCGCGGTGGTGACCCGGCCGATCGACCGCGGGTCGCCCCAGAGGCGTTCCAGGGTGCGGTCGTGCAGCAGGACGGGCACCCGGTCGCGGGTGAGCTGGACGTCCACCTCGACGGCGTCGGCGCCGGCGGCGAGCGCGGACTCGACGGAGGGCAGGGTGTTCTCGCGGTGGCGGTACGGGTCGCCGCGGTGGGCGACGGCGAGCACCCGGCGGCGGTCGGTGGCCGGTTCCCCGACCGCACGGACGGCGCTCTGGGTGGTCGGCAGATGCGGGTGGGACATCCCGGGCGGGCCTCTCGTTCGGAACCGGTACGGACGGGGCTCGACGCGCCGTCGGCGCGCGGCGCGCGGCTAACGCCGCTCGATCATCACATTGGTGGACTTGATGACCGCGGTGGCGGGGGCACCGGGGACGAGGTTCAGCTCCTCCGCCGACTCCCGGCTGATCAGCGACACCACCCGGAAGGGCCCCGCCTGGACCTCCACCTGGGCCGCCACGTCGCCGAGCACCACATGGGTGACGATCCCGGGGAAGCGGTTGCGGGCCGAGGACGGACGGCCCTCGGCCTCGGCGTTCTCCGGGCGGGCCAGCTCACGGGCGAAGGCGGCGAGGTCGACGCCGGGGATGATCCGGTGGCCGTGCTCGTCCCGCTCGGCCGCGACCCGCCCCGCGTCCACCCAGCGCCGCATGGTGTCGGCACTGACCCCGAGCAGCGCCGCGGCTTCACCGATGCGGTACGGGTTGACCGGCGCCTCGGACTGGCCCATGTACGACTCCTGACACTGACTCGGGGACCGCCCCGGGGCTGGCCCGGGGAACGTGGGACGGGAACGGGGACGCCGCACGCGCGGCGGGCCGTCGCCGTCATCCTGCCGTACCGGCGGCCGGGGCCGCCAAGCGAGGCGGGTCAGGGCTCGCCGAAGAGGTCGCGGCGCACCGCGTCCCCGGCGGTGAGGACGGCCCCGGCCAGCACCGCACCGCCACCCGCCGTGCCGGGCCGGACCTCGGTGCGCAGCGGCGACAGCTCGGCCAGCCGCCGTTCGACCCGGCCGGCCAGTTCAGCGCCGCCGGCCCGGCCGAGCTCGCCGCCGAGCACCACGCAGCCCGGGTCGAGGACGACGCAGATGCTGGCGGCGCCGACCGCGATCCGCGCGGCCAGCTCGTCCAGGAACGGCCCGCCGGGCCCGTCCGGGCCGAGGGCGTCCAGCGCGGCGCGGACGGCCGCCTCGGCGGCGGGGGCGTCCCCGGCGGCGCCGGCGGGCAGTCCGTGGGCGCGGGCGAGCTCGCAGACGGCGGCGCTGCCGGCCAGGCTGTGGAAGCCGCCGTCGCAGCCGGTGGCGCTGGGCAGGCCGCCGGTGCCGGGGACGGGCAGGAAGCCGATCTCGCCGGTGCCGCCGGAGAAGCCCCGGCGCAGCCGGCCGTCCAGGACGACGGCGGCGCCGACGCCGTGGCCGAGCCAGAGCAGCACGAAGGTGTCGCGGTCGCGGGCGGCGCCGATCCGGTACTCGGCCCGGCCGGCCAGGTTGACCTCGTTCTCCAGGATCACCTCGGTGCCGGGCAGCCCGCGCAGTTCGGCGAGCAGTTCGGCGTGCCAGGCGGGGAGTTTCCCGGTGCTGTTGAGGCGGCCGGTGGCGGGGTCGACCAGCCCGGGGGCGCCGACGGCGACGGTGTGCAGCCGTTCGACGCCGACGCCGCGCGCGGTGTCCAGCAGGGTGCGCACCAGGTGCTGTGCGGTGTCGGGCGTCCCGTCGCCGTGCACCGGGACCTCGGCGCTGGCGAGGGTGCGCCCGGCGAGGTCCGCGACGACCAGGCTGACGCCGCCGGAGCGCACGTCGAAGGCGGCGAGGTGGGCGCGGGAGGCGACCAGCGCGTAGAGCCGGGCGTTGGGGCCGCGCCGCTGCTCGCCCCGCTCGCCGACGACGGCGACCAGGCCGGTGCGCTGGAGGCGGTCGAGCAGGTCGGCGACGGTCGGCCGGGAGAGGCCGGTGAGGTCGCGCAGCTCCGTCGCGGTCAGGGGGCCCTGTTCGAGGAGCAGGTTGAGGGCCAGCCGGTCGTTGATCGCCCGGGCGGTGCTCGGCGTGGCCGTGCGCGCGGTGGTCATGGCGGCTCATCCTTCCAGAGTGTTTCTATCAGGGTCCCTTCCTGATAATTTTATCGGACCATCCGCCGGACGGCCGTCGCCGCCGCGCGGACCGAACGGCCTGCACGTAGACCACCCTCAGGCACGTCAGAACCACCGCCGGGCACGTCAGACCACCCACCAGCACGTCAACCACCCACACAGGGCACCGTCGCGCCGCCCCGCCTGCGCGACCCGGGAGGGAACGCCGGATGAGCACGACCGCACACTCACTGGAGCCACTGGCCTCCCCACGCCGGGCCAGGGCGGGCATCGCCCTGGTCTTCGGCGTGCACGGCGCCGTCAGCGGCAGCTTCGTCACCCGCATCCCGTGGATCCAGGACCGCCTCGACCTCTCCCCCGGCCAGCTCGGCCTGGCCCTGGTGATGCCCGCCATCGGCTCCTCCCTCGCGATGCCGCTGGCCGGCCGGTTCGTCCACCGCTACGGCGGGCGGGCGGCCGTCCGCGGACTGATCTCGCTCTGGTGCCTGGCCCTCGCCCTGCCCGCGCTCGCCCCCTCGCTGCCGGTGCTGTGCGTGGCGCTGCTCGCGTACGGCGCCTCGGCCGGGATGGCGGACGTCGCGATGAACGCGCAGGGCGTGGAGATCGAACAGCGGCTCGGCCGCTCGATCATGTCCGGACTGCACGGGATGTGGAGCGCCGGCGGGCTGCTGGCCTCCGGCTTCGGCATCCTGGCCGCCCACCTCGACCTCGACGCCCGGCTCCAGCTGGCCGTCACCGCGCTCGTGCTGCTCGCCCTCGCGCAGCCCGTCTGCCGCAACCTGCCCGACCTACGGGCGCCGGAGGGGACGGAGGAGCCGCCGCGGTTCGCACTGCCGCCGCGCAGCTCGCTGGTGATCGGACTGGTCGGCTTCTGCGCCGTCTTCGCCGAAGGCGCCTCGATGGACTGGAGCGGCGTCTACCTGCGGGACGTCACCGGCGCCTCGGCCACCGTCGCGGCCGCCTCCTACACCGCCTTCTCCCTCACCATGGCCGTCAGCCGCCTCTGCGGCGACGCGGTGGTCCGCCGGCTCGGCGCCGTGCGCACCACCCGTCTCGGCGGCGCCGTCGCCACCGTCGGCGGCCTGCTGGTGGTGGCCGCCGACAGCCCGGCGCTCGCCATCCCGGGCTTCGCCCTGATCGGCATCGGCATCGCGGTCACCGTCCCGCTGGCCTTCGCGGCGGCCGGGCGGATCGGCAGCAACCCCAGCCAGGCCATCGCGGGCGTCGCCACCGTCACCTACACCTCCGGCCTGGTCGCGCCCGCGATCATCGGCGCCCTCGCCCAGGCGACCTCGCTCACCGTCTCCTTCGGCCTGGTCACCGCGCTCGCCTTCGCGCTGCTGCTGAGCGCCGGGGCGCTGCGCCGGGCCGAACGGAATTCCCCCGGATCCGGCGCCGAGAATGTGACCGCAACGTCACCGGAAAGCACTTCGAAAAAAGATCTCTCTGCGATATGATCTAGGAAATTCCGGGGAATTCCTCGCTAATATCGCCGAGCCGCCGGGGGCCTGCGCGCCCCCGCGGGGGGGGGACCCGGTGGGGGGGGCCCC
>NZ_JBHWIJ010000033.1:20879-45399 GCF_042732255.1 Kitasatospora sp. NPDC059803
TATTTCGCCCCCCACCCGCCCCCCACACCAATAAAAAAACTCTCTCCGTCTTTTTTTTCTTTTGTTTGCGGGGGGTAAATCCGCCCCAACCCCCCCCCCCCGGGGGCCGCGCCCCCCCCCCCCGGGTTTCGCGATCCGTGAGGTGGACCCCGTGTGCTACGACCCCGACGCCGCCCCGCCCGCCGTCACCCCCGCGCTCTGGCCCCTGGCCGAGGCGGCGGCGCTCACCCTGACCTCGGCGGACGGCACCGAGTTCGCCGCCTTCCTGGCCCGCCCCGAGGTGGCCACCGGGGTCGGCGTCCTCGTCCTGCCGGACAACAAGGGCCTTTCCGGCTTCTACCGGCAGACCGCCGCCCGGCTCGCCGAACAGGGCCACCCCGCGCTCGTCGTCGACTATTACGGCCGCACCGCCGGAGCCGATCCGGAAAGCCGCCCGGAGGAATTCGGCGACCTGCCCGGCCTGCTCCGCCACCTGCTCGCCCTCACCCCCGAAGGCCTGGACGCCGACCTGGCCGCCGGCCTCACCCGGCTGCGCGCGAGCGGGCCGGCCGAGGTGGTCGCGCTCGGCTTCTGCTTCGGCGGCCGGCAGGCCTTCCGCGCCGCCGCACCCCGGTTCGGGCTGGCCGGCGCGGTCGGCTTCTACGGATACCCCGACGCGATCAACGGTTCCCCGGGGCCCACTCAGCTCGCGGCCGGCCTCAGCGCGCCGATCCTCGCCTTCTGGGGCGGCGCGGACGAGCACATCCCGCCCGCCACCGTCGACGCCTTCGACGCGGCCCTGACCGCCGCCGGCAACCCGCACGAGTTCGTCACCTACCCGGGCGCGCCGCACAACTTCTTCGAGCTCTCCGCCGTCGAATATTCGGACGCGGCCCAGGACTCCTGGCGACGTCTGCTGGGATTCCTCGCCGACCGCTCCGCATCCGCGACCCCCCGGAGGACGCTCTGATGTCCCGCCTGTCCCTCCTGTCCCGCATTTCCCGGCTGTCCCGTCGTGCGCGGCTCGCCGCCGCCACGGCCGCCCTCGCCACCGCCGCGGTGGCGCTCACCGCCCCGCCCACCCCCGCGGCCACCCCCACGGCCGCCGCCGACTTCGGGCCCGCCGAGATCCGCACCGGCATGTACGCGGGCCCGGACGACCTGTGCCTGGAGGTCGCCGACTGGCGCACCGACGACGGCGCCCCGGTCCGGATCTGGACCTGCACCGGCGGCGCCAACCAGCAGTGGACCCAGAGCGCCCGCGGCTGGGTGAACCTGAACAGCGGCAAGTGCCTGGACATCCCGGCCTTCAGCACCACCTGGGGCACCCAGGCCGACCAGTGGACCTGCGACGGCGGCGCCAACCAGAGCTGGAGCGACCCCCCGGCCAGCCACCCCGGCACGCCCCGCCGGATCGTGAACGGCTACAGCGGCCTCGTCCTGGACGTCTCGGGCGGCGCCCTGACCGACGGCACCCCGGTGATCCAGTGGGAGTTCCACAGCGGCGACAACCAGTTCTGGCACTACAACCCGGAGAAGCCCCCGTACAGCTGACCGCGACCGCCCTCGACGCCCGCAACCGGGCACCGGTTAGGCTCGGCCGGTGCCCGCACCCGCGCCGCCTGCGCCCGCAACAACCCCGCCCGCCGTCGAGCAGCCGCCGTCCGGCCCCGCGCCGCGTTCGCCGTGGTGGCGGTTCGCGCTGCTGGTGGTGCTGCTCGGCGCCGCGGCCGGATCGCTGCTGCTGTGGAGCCCGACGGCGCTGCTGAACGGCGGCCTCGCCGACCGGATGCCCGGGTACTGGTTCGCGCCGCTGTTCGCCACCGTGTACGCGGTCGGCACGCTCGCCTTCGTCCCCCGGCCCGCGCTGAACGCCGCCGCCGGGCTGCTGCTGGGCATCCAGCAGGGCGTGCTGCTGTCGGTGCTCGGCACCACGCTGGGCGCGGCCATGGCCTTCGGACTCGGCCGGGGCCTCGGGCGCGAGGCGCTGCGGCCGTACCTGCGCGGGCGGGTGCTCGGCACGCTGGACCGGCGCTTCACCGAGCAGGGCTTCCGCAGCGTGCTGGTGCTGCGGCTGCTGCCGGGCATGCCGTTCCAGGCGGCCAACTACGGCGCGGCCTTCTCCGGGGTCCGCTTCGCGCCCTTCCTGTTCGCCACCGCGATCGGCGTGGTGCCGACCACGGCGGTGTACGTGACGGCGGCGGCCAGCGCGGGCGAGCCGGGCTCGGCGGCCTTCCTGGTGTCGGCCGGGGTGATCGCGCTGCTCGTGCTGGGCAGCGTGGTCGGACTGTGGCGGGCCGTGGCCGCCCGCCGCCGCGCACCGGCCGCCTGAGCACCTGAGCGCCTGACCGCCACGCCCCCTGACCGGCCGAGATTCCGAGGCACTCGGGGGGCGCTCGACAATTCGCTCGCGCCCGCCGGTCGGTGGGCACCAGGATGTCCCGCATGACCGAACTCTCCCCGCGGGTGGACCCGCCGATGGCGGCCGACGAGACCGCCATGCTCACCGCCTGGCTCGACTACCACCGCAGCACCCTCGCGCTCAAGTGCGAGGGCCTGACCGACGACCAGCTGCGGCTGCGCTCCGCCCCGCCGTCCGCCCTCTCGCTGCTCGGCCTCGTCCGGCACATGGCCGAGGTGGAGCAGTACTGGTTCCAGGCCATCCTTCGCGGCGACGAGTACACCGAGAACCACTACTGGACCGCGGCCGACGAGGACGGCGACTTCAACAACGTCGACACCGCCGACGTCGCGGCCGACTTCGCCACCTGGCGCGCCGAGGTCGAGGCCGCCCGCCGCGCGAGCGCCGGCCTGTCGCTGGACACCGTCGGCAAGCGGCTGCGCCGCGGCGAGGAGGTGACGCTGCGCTGGATCCTGGTGCACATGGTCGAGGAGTACGCGCGGCACAACGGCCACGCCGATCTTCTGCGCGAACTGGTGGACGGCACCACCGGCGAGTGAAATCGTTTCCTCATTGTTGACAGATGGTCAATTGCGCGGTGACCCCGACCGATATGGTCTACGCGCGCAACCGTACGGCTCACCGCCGCGTCGCTGATGTTGCCCGGGTTCGCCCGGGTTTCCGTCGCGGCACGACTCGTACGGGGGCCGCGAGCGGGCACGGGACCGGTGAACAGTGCGATACTCGGACAGTTCCGACGAGTGGATGACGTGTCAAAAAGGGCACGCGGCCCCGGGGGACCAGGACGGGACGAGGCAGGGAGGCGCGGCATGGGAGCACTTCGCGACGAGCACCACAACGGGTGGCTGATGCCCTCCGGGAACTACCCGGCCGCGGTGTACGAGGACGAGTGGGTCGATCAGGAGACGATGCCGGCCGTCCCCGCGCCCGCGAAGATCGTCTCCCTGCGGCCGACCGGTTTCGAGGCGGCCCGCACGGTGGGCGAGCACATCCGGGCGAGCATCCCGGTGGTCATGGACCTCACCGAGATGAACGAAGCCGAGGCCAAGCGGATGGTGGACTTCGCCTCCGGGCTGATCTTCGGCACCCAGGGCGGCATCGAGCGGATCGCCCGCCGGGTGTTCCTGCTCACCCCGGCCGACGTCGAGGTCATGGTGATCGACCGCCCGCTCGACGAGACCGGGTTCTACAACCAGAGCTGATCCGGGCGGCGCACGGCCCGACCGGGCCGAACCGACCGAACTGAACCAACCGAGCTGAACCGGCCGCACGACAGCGGCACCCCGACCGGGGACGGCACCCGCCGTCCCCGGTTTTTTGCCGCCCCGACCGTGGCAGTCAACGCCTCATCCGAGACGACAGCCATAATTTTGAGACATCCATGTCTCATGTGGCCTACACTCGATTCATGGCCACCGATCGCGACACCGTCCTGGAAGCCGCTGTCGGCGTGCTCTCCCGCCGCCCGACCGCCCACCTGGACGAGATCGCGCGCGCCGCCGGGATCAGCCGCGCCACCCTGCACCGGCTCTTCCCCGGGCGCGAGGCCCTGATCCGCGAGGTCGGCCTGCTCGGCCTGCGCCGGTTCGCCGCCGCCCTGGACAGCGCCACCGTCGAGGACGGCGACGCCGAGGCCGCGCTGCGCCGCCTGGTCGACGCCGCCGTCCCGGACGCCACGCTCTGCGCCTTCCTGGCCGGCGAGAACCAGCTCTACGACGACGACAGCATCAACGACCTCTGGGAGCTCCAGATCGTTCGACTGCACGCGCTCTTCCTGCGCGGCCAACAGCAGGGCACGTTCCGCATCGAGCTGAGCGCCGCCTGGCTGAGCGAGGCCTTCTTCGACCTGGTGGCCGGCGTCGGCTGGGCCATCCAGGACGGCCGCCTCGCCCCGCGCGACGCCGCCTTCTCGCTCGCCGAGCTGTTCCTCGGCGGCGCGCTGCGCCGGCCCGACGCCGCCACTCCCCCGCCCACAGCACCTTCGGCCCGCACACCGGAAACCGATACCCCATGAGCAGTACCGTCCTTGCCAGCCCCCGCCAGCGCTGGACCGGCCTCGCCGTCCTCGTCCTGGCCGTCACCGTGGTCGCCCTCGACGCGACCGTCCTCTCTCTCGCCATCCCCTCCATCAGCGAGACGCTGGAGCCCAGCGGCACCCAGCTGCTCTGGATCGGCGACTCCTACTCCTTCGTCCTGGCCGGCCTGCTGGTCAGCATGGGCTCGCTCAGCGACCGGATCGGCCGCAAGAAGCTGCTGCTGATCGGCTCGGCCGCCTTCGGCGCGGCCTCGCTGCTCGCCGCCTACGCACCCAGCGCCGGCTGGCTGATCCTGGCCCGCGCGCTGCTCGGCGTCGCCGGCGCGACGATCATGCCCTCGACCCTGTCGCTGATCCGCGGCCTCTTCCCGGACGACCGGGAGCGGGCCACCGCGATCGGCATCTGGGGCGCGGCCGCCACCGCCGGCGCCGCGCTCGGGCCGGTGGTCGGCGGGGTGCTGCTGGAGCACTTCTGGTGGGGTTCGGTGTTCCTCATGAACATCCCGATCCTGCTCCTGCTGCTGGTGCTCGGCGCCTGGCTGCTGCCGGAGTCCAAGGACCCGAAGCCGGGCCGCTGGGACGTGCTGAGCGTCGCCCTGTCGATGGCCGGGGTGATCGGCACGGTCTACGCGATCAAGGAGGCCGCCGCGCACGGCGTGGCGCGCTGGGACGTCCCGGTCGCCTTCGTGCTGGGCGTCACCGCGCTGACCGCCTTCGTCCGCCGCCAGCTGCGGCTGGAGACCCCGCTGCTGGACGTGCGGCTGTTCCGCGACCGGCGGTTCACCGCCGCCGTGCTGGCCTCGCTGATCGCCCTGATCGGCCTGTCCGGAGTGGTCTTCGTGACCTCGCAGTACCTCCAGCTGGTCCGCGGCTACGAGCCGCTGCGGGCCGGCCTGGCCGAGCTGCCGGCCTTCGTCGGCGCCGTCGTCGGCGGTCTGCTGACGGCCCGGCTGGTGCGCCGCACCGGCGCCCGGGCGGCGCTGACCGGCTGCCTGCTGGCCATGGGCCTCGGCGTGGGCGTGCTCGGCTGGCTCCAGCAGGACACCACCTACCTGCTACTGGCCGCCTCCTTCCTGCTGGTCGGAACGGCCGAGGGCGTGGTCTACACGCTCGGCGCCGACCTGGTGCTGAGCGCCTCGCCCGCCGACAAGGCCGGCGCCGCCTCGGCGGTCTCGGAGACCGCGTACGAGCTGGGCACCGCGCTCGGCATCGCGCTGGTCGGCTCGGTGGTCGGTTCGATCTACGCCGGCGGGCTCGTCGTCCCGGCCGGGACGGACCCGGCGGCCGCGGCGCGGGCCGGCGAGTCGCTGGGCGCGGCGGTCGAGACGGCGCACGCACTGCCGCAGGGCGTCGCGGAGCCGCTTCTCGCGAGCGCCCGGGAGTCCTTCACACACGGCATGAACAGCGCCGGCCTGCTGGCCGCCGTCCTGCTGATCGGCGCCGCCGCGATGGCCTGGCGGCTGCTGCGGGGCCTGGACAGCCCGACCAGCGCGGCTGCCGTGTCCGAGGCACCCGCTCCGGAGAAGCCGGAGCAGCCGGAGAAGGTCGACGCGTAGGCACGCCCGACTCCCCTGTCACCGGCGGGAACGGCCACGGCCGTTCCCGCCGGTGGCGTATCGCGGGCCGGGCGGTTGGAACCGGGGCGGCCCAGACGCAGAAGCATGCGATGTTCAAATGTCTGATGTTTGTATAGGCTGCCTCCATGACACGCATCAGCACACCGCGCAGAACGGCGAGCCTGTCCGCGCAGCTCGTGGACAGCCTCCGCTCGCACATCGAGGCGGGCGGCTGGCCGGTGGGGACGCGGATCCCGCCGGAGCAGGTCCTCGTCGAGGAGCTCGGGGTCGGACGCAGCACGCTGCGCGAGGCGATCGGCGCGCTCGTGCACCTCGGCCTGCTGGAACCCCGGGCCGGGGACGGCACCTACGTCCGCGCGTCGAGTGAGCTCCAGTCGGTCATGGTGCGGCGGGCGAGTTCCGCGCGGCGGGACAACGTCCTCGAACTGCGCACCGTCCTCGAGGAGTACGCCTCGGGGGCCGCCGCCCTGCGGCGCAGCGAGGACCAGCTGCACCAGCTGAGGGAGCTGCTGGCCGACGCCGACGCGGCCTGCGCCGGCGAGGACAGGTCCGCGGCCATGAGTGTCGACGCGCTGTTCCACCGGGCCGTCGTCCGGGCGAGCGGGAACGACCTCCTGATCGAGGTCTACGACTACCTCGGCACGGCCCTCACCTCCGCCCTGGGAGGCCTGCCCTGGGACGCCACCGCCGCCGAGGAGCACGCCGACCTGCACCGGCGACTCGTCGACGCGATCGAGGCCCAGGACGAGAGCGGCGCCCGCACCGCGGCGGCGGCGATCGTCCGGCTCACCCACGACCACGGGGTCCAGGCACCACTCACTTCCACCGAACCGGCCTCCACCGAAGAATGAAGACCGCCCGCCCCTTGCCCAGGCCTTCGAGGCCGTAGAGGAGAACACCCATGCCCGTCTTACCGCCCCCGGCCGACGACCTCGACGCACGCACCGCCCGACGCACCGCCCACCTGTACGCGACGGATCCGCAGTTCCGTGCCGCCGCACCCCTGGAGGCCGTCAGCGAGGCGATCCGGCGGCCGGGCCTACCGCTCGCCGACCTCGTGGCCACGGTGATGGAGGGGTACGCGGACCGCCCCGCCCTGGGCGAGCGCGCCACCGAGCCGGTGACCGACCCGGACACCGGCCGCACCACCCTGCGCCTCCTGGACCGGTTCGACACCGTCACCTACGGCGAACTGTGGGAACGCGTCGGCGCGGTGGCCTCGGAGTGGCGCCACCACCCCGACCACGCCGTGGGCCCGGGCGACTTCGTCGCCGTCCTCGGCTCCACCAGCCCCGAGTACGCCGTGCTCGATCTGGCCTGCGTCCGCTCCGGCGCGGTGAGCGTCCCCCTCCAGGCCGGCGCCTCGGCGGAACACCTGGCCCCCGTCGTCGCTCAGACCGGACCACGCCTGCTGGCGGTGGACGTGGCACACCTGGACGTCGCGCTCCGGATCGCGGCGGACACCCCGTCACTGGGCAGGATCGTCGTGCTCGGCCACCGCCCGGAGGTCACCGACCACCAGGAGGCGCTGGACTCCGCCCGCGGACGGCTCGCGGCGCAGGGCCGCGGTGTCACCCTGGACGCGCTGGCGTCGATCGTCGAGCGGGGCAGGAGCCTGCCACCGCTCCCCCGGGTCCCCGAGGGCTCGACGGCCGACACGCTCAGCGCGCTGATCTACACCTCGGGGAGCACCGGCACCCCCAAGGGCGCCGTGTACACCGAGCGTCTCGTCAAGCACTTCTGGATCGACTTCGTGCCCGGCCAGGGGCCGCAGCCGTCCATCGTGCTCAACTACCTGCCCCTGAGCCACATGATGGGACGGGGCGTGCTGTTCGGCACGCTCGCCAAGGGGGGCACCGCCCACTTCGTGGCGTCGAGCGACCTGTCGACCCTCTTCGTGGACCTCTCCCTGGTCCGGCCCACCGAGTTCATCCTGGTGCCCCGCATCTGCGACATGCTCTTCGAGCGCTACCGGAGCGAGTCGGCCCGCCGCAACGAGCGGAGCGAGGCGGGGGGCGACACCGCCGGGCAGGCGGACCGCGCGAAGGAGGAGCTGCGGGAGAAGACCCTGGGCGGCCGCCTCCTGTGGGCCACCTACGGCTCGGCCCCGATGAGCGCGGAGCTGGCGGCGTTCCTGGAGAGCTGCCTGCGGATCAAGGTGTTCAACGGCTACGGGTCGACGGAAGCCGGACTGGTCTCGCTCGACGGCCGGGTGCTGCGCCCGCCGGTGACCGACCACCGGCTGGCGGACGTGCCCGAGCTGGGGTACTTCCGCACCGATTCCCCGCACCCCAGGGGCGAGCTGCTGGTCAAGTCGGATCGCCTCGTTCCCGGCTACTTCCAGCGGCCGGACGCCACCGCCCAGGTCTTCGACGAGGACGGCTTCTACCGCACGGGCGACATCGTGGCCCTCACCGGCCCCGACGAGTTCGTGTACGTCGACCGCCGTTCCAACGTCCTCAAACTGTCGCAGGGCGAGTTCGTGGCCACCTCCCGGCTGGAGGCCCTCTTCACCGGCAGTCCGCTCGTCCAGCAGGTCTTCGTGTACGGCAACAGCGCCCGCGCCTATCTGCTCGCGGTCATCGTGCCCACCCAGGAGGCGCTCGACCTCGCCGCCGGGGACGGCCCGCGCCTCAGGTCGCTCCTGCGCGAGTCCCTGCACCGCCTCGGCACCGAGGCGGGCCTCAACTCGTACGAGATCCCACGGGACTTCCTCATCGAGACCGAGCCGTTCAGCCAGCAGAACGGGTTGCTCTCCGGGGTGCGCAAGCTGCTGCGCCCCGCGCTGGCGAGGCGCTACGGCGAGCGCCTCGAAGCCCTGTACGCCGAGCTGACCGAGCGCGAGAGCGACGAACTCCGGGCCCTGCGCCAGGTCGGCCCGTCCCGGCCCGTACCGGAGACCGTGTGCCTGGCCGCCCGCGCGCTACTCGGAAACCGGCAGGACGACGTCCACCCCGGGACGCGCTTCCTCGAACTCGGCGGTGACAGCCTCTCCGCACTGTCGTTCTCCCAACTGCTCAAGGAGGTCTACCGCGTCGACGTCCCCGTCGACGTCGTCATCAACCCGGTCAACACGCTCCAGCGGGTGGCCGACCACATCGAGAACGCCCTCGCGTCGGGCGACCGGCGCCCGACCGCCGACCAGGTCCACGGACCGGGCGCGACGCGGCTCGCGGCGGGCGACCTGACGCTGGACGCGTTCCTCGACCCGGGGACCCCGACGCGGACCGGCCGGCCGACGGGCCCGCTGCCCGAGGCCCGGACCGTCCTGCTGACCGGCGCCAACGGCTACCTGGGCCGCTTCCTGTGCCTCGAATGGCTGGAGCGCGTCGCGCAGCGCGGCGGCACACTGGTCTGCGTGGTCCGCGGCGCCACCGACGAGTCGGCCCGGGCCCGGCTCGACGCGGCCTTCGACAGCGGCGACCCGGAGCTCCTCCGGCGCTACCACGGCCTGGCCGCCGCGCACCTGGAGGTGGTCGCCGGCGACGTCGGGGAGAGCGACCTCGGGCTCGACCGGGAGACCTGGCAGCGGCTGGCCGACACCGTGGACCTGATCGTCCACCCGGCGGCGCTCGTCAACCACGTCCTGCCCTACGACCAGCTGTTCGGCCCCAACGTGCTGGGCACGGCCGAACTGATCAGGCTCGCGGTCACCTCCAGGGCCAAACAGTTCACCTACCTGTCGACGGTCGCCGTCGTCTTCGACTCCACGGCCGCGGCCGACGAGGACGCGGACATCCGCACGGCCAGCGGGACGCGCGACCTCGGCAGCGGCTACGCGAACGGCTACGCGGCCAGCAAGTGGGCGGGCGAGGTGCTGCTGCGCGAGGCGCACGACACGTTCGACCTCCCGGTCGCCGTGTTCCGCTCGAACCTGATCCTCGCCCACCCGCGTTACCGGGGGCAGCTGAACGTCCCGGACGTGTTCACCCGCCTCCTGCTGAGCCTGCTGGCGACCGGCATCGCCCCCGGCAGCTTCTACGCCCGGGGCCCCGGCGACGTCGGCGGGCACTACGACGCGCTGCCCGTGGACTTCACCGCGCAGGCCGTCGCCGCGCTGGGCGACGACACCCGGGAGGGGTACCGGACCTTCAACATCGTGAACCCGCACGAGGACGGAATCTCCCTCGACACCTTCGTCGACTGGCTGGTGGCGGCCGGACACCCCCTGACGCGCATCCACGACTACGACGAGTGGCTCGACCGCTTCGAGAGCGCCATACGCGGTCTACCCGACCACCAGCGGCAGCACTCGCTGCTCCCCCTGCTGCACGCCTTCGCCACGCCGTCGGAGCCGCTGCCCGGATCCGCCCTGCCGGCGGACCGGTTCCGCGCGGCGGTCCGGGCCGCCGCCCTCAACGCGGAGAACGACATCCCGCACCTCTCGCGGGACCTGATCACCAAGTACGTGGCGGATCTCCGGGCGCAGCACCTGCTGTAGCCGGCCCGCCCTCCTCCTCCGCACCCACCTCCGCACCCGCCCGGGGGGCGGGCGCCCCCCGGGGCCCCCCCCGGCGGGCGCCCGGGCGGCGGGGGGCGGGGCGCGGGCCCCCGCCGGCCCCCCCCCGGCGGCGTATCGCGTGCCGGGCGGCCGGAACCGGGGGCCACTCAGGCCCAGAAATATCTGATGTTCAAATGTCTGATGTTTGTATAGGCTGCCTCCATGAAACGCATCACCCACGACCACGAGGTCCAGGCATCACCGGCGACGGAGGAGCAATGAGTCCGCAACTGTCCTCGACGACCCGTCAGCACTCCGCCTCCGGGCCGGCGGCCACCGACAACACGCGGCCCGCCGTGTCGATCGGGCTCGTCCTCGCGATCTGCCTCGTGGCGGCCAACCTGCGGACCAGCCTCACCGGCGTCGGCACGCTGCTGCCGGCGATCGAGCAGGGCAGCAGCCTGACAGCGAGCTGGGGCGGGCTGCTGAGCACCCTCCCCCTGCTGACGTTCGCCGCGACGTCGCCCCTGGTGGCCCGGGCCTCCCACCGGTTCGGCAGCGCGCGTCTGCTGGTGGCGGCCCTCGGCGCGCTGGCCGTCGGAACGGTGGTCCGGTCACTGCCCTCCGTGATCTGCCTGTTCGCCGGGACGGTGATCCTCTCCGCCGCCATCGCGTTCGGCAATGTGCTGCTGCCCGCCATGATCAGGCGCAGCGTGCCCGCACACCGCATCCAGGGCATCAGCGCGCTCTACGTCACCGTCATGGGCGTCACGGCCGCAGTCTCCTCCGGGATCTCCGCCCCGCTCTCCCACTCCCTGCCGGGTTCCTGGCACACCGCGCTCGCCTGGGGCATCGCCTTCACCATCGCGGCGCTCCTCGTCTGGCTGCCCCGGATGCGGGGCGACGGGGCCCGGGCCTCCAGCGGCGCGGCCCGCAGTCCGGTCCCCTGGCGGTCAGGACTGGCCTGGCAGGTCAGCATGTTCATGGGCCTGCAGTCCCTGGCCTTCTACACCGCCGTCGCGTGGCTGCCCAGCATCCTGATCCACCAGGGCACGAGCAGCACCACCGCCGGATGGATGCTCTTCTACTACCAGCTGATCTCCCTGGCGACCAGCGGCCTGCTGCCCCTGCTCACCCGGGGCCGTCACGACCAGCGGTGGACTGCGGCCGTCGCCTCGGTCATCGTGGCCGGCGGCTTCAGCGTGCTGGTGTCCGCCCCCGCACTGTCCGTCGTGGCGTGCACCCTGCTCGGACTGGGCGGCGGCGCGTGCCTCGTCCTCGCGCTGACCTTCCAGAGCGAACGCGCCGGCAGCTCCGGCGAAGCCGCCGCGCTGGCCGGCATGGCGCAGTCCATCGGCTACCTCGTGGCGGCGGCCGGCCCGCTCCTCCTCGGCATCCTCCACGACAGCACGGGCAGTTGGACACTTCCGCTCATCGTTCTGGTCGTCCTCGGCATCGCCATGGCGGCGGCCGGATACGGCGCGGGGCAGGACCGTCACGTGCGCCTTCCGCGGCCTCGCTGACGTCACCGTCACCGTCACCGCACGCAGCCCGGTCCGTCACGCCTCTCGCGCGTCACGCCTCTCGCGCTTTCACCGCTGTCGCGCGCTCACCGCCCCAGGAGTTCGGCGAAGCGGTCCAGCGCGAGATCGGTGCGCCGGCGGTCGCCGGTGGTCGTGAGATCGAACAGCAGACCCCGGACAACGGCCATCACCAACGTGGGCGTGACGGTGTCGTCAGGGCCGGTGGAGACGTCCCGGAAGGTGGCACCGAGAGTGTCGAACCAGTCCGTGATCGCCTCGGCCTGGTCGGGGTAGTTCTCGGGGTGGACCAGGCCGTCGGCGTGCACCTCGAAGAACAGCCGGACGAACGGCGCACGTTCGTCCGCGCTCATCCACCCCCAGATGCCACGCAGCCGCTCCTGCACGGAGCCCTTCATCGGCGCGGGGTGCCCGGCCAGACGCACCGCGCCTCGGCGGCGGGCCTCGGCGAGGACCGCCGCGACCAACTCCTGCTTGCTGCCGAAGTCGTAGAGCAGCATCCGTGGGCTGGTGTCGAGGGCCGCGGCCAGTGGCCGCAGGCTCAGTCCGGCCAGGCCGTGCGCCAGCACGTAGTCGGTCGCCCGAGCCAGCGTGCGCTCGCGACGGGCGGGGTCAGGGGGTCGCCCCACGGTGGATCTCCCTTCGGCGCATCGGAGTTGAGACGGCATTAGCGAGTATATGGTACGACTGTTTCAATAACGAGGGGAGACCACATGCACACCTTCGACCGAGCACTCGTCCTGGGCCCCGGAAGTCACGTCGGCACGGCCTGGACAGCCGGACTGGCCTACGGATTGCGCCGCAACGGCGTGGACCTGGGCGAGGCCGACCTGATCGTCGGCACGTCAGCCGGCTCGATCGTCGGAGCACTGCTCGCCACCGGGCAGGACCCGGGGCGGCTTGCCTCCTCGGCTCGCCAGGCCGCCCACCGGGTCAAGCCCAACCCCGAGCGGATGAGCGCGGTGTTCGCCGTACTCGGCGACCGCAGCCTGGAACCCGGCGAGGCGAGGCGCCGCGTCGGCCGCCTCGCGCTCGACGGCGGCGACCCCCAAGCCGAGGAAGCGCTGATCGCGGGGCGCGCCGCCCTGATCGGTGCGGACGCGTGGCCGGAGCGACGACTGCTGATCACCGCCGTCTGCGCCACCACCGGTGAGCCCGTGGTGTGGGACCGCGACAGCGGCGTACCGCTGGTGCACGCCGTGGCGGCGAGCAGCGCCTTCCCCGGAGCCGCGCCGCCCGTCGCCATCGACGGCCGGCGGTACATGGACGGCGCCCTGCGTGCGGGCCCCAACGCCGATCTCGCCGCCGGAGCCCGCACGTTGGTCGTGATCGAGCCGATGGCCCACCTGTTCCCCCGGGAACCGCTCAACCAGCAGCTGGCGGCAGTGGGGGCGGATGCCGTGGTGACCATCGGCCCCGACCCGGCCTCGGTGCGCGCCTTTGGCTCGGACGCCGGCGACCTGACGGCCTGGGAACCGGCCTACCAGGCGGGTGTTCGCCAGGCCGGCGACGTCGACGCGCAACTCCGCACCATGTGGAGGGCAGGATTCGACGCGAGCTGACCGCTGATCACCAACGCCAGTTCGTCTTACCGCCGGGGTAGCCCTACTACACCTGACAGTTCACCATCGGGCCCGAAAGGAATTCCAGTCATGAGTGACCGCGCAGACCTGTCCGGCGCTTCCTGGATCAAGTCCTCGTACTCCGACAACGGCGGTGACTGCGTGGAGGTCGCCACCGACGTCCCCAACCTCGCCCCCGTCCGTGATTCCAAAGACCCCGAGGGTCCTGCCCTCGTCTTCCCCGCCGACGCCTGGTCGTCGTTCATCGCCGTGATCCGAACCGGCGAGTTCGGCGAGGCCTGACGCACACCTTGTCCGAGCCCCACTGCCCACGACGGGCAGTGGGGCTCACGCATCGCTGCCGCTGACACCGCTCCCGACAGAGCCCCGCCCCGGAGAAACCGGACAGGGCCGTCCGGTCACGGTCAGCCGATGGTGACCGACCACCGGCCCCGGGACAGGTGGATCACGCCGTCCGGGGTGCCGACGGCACGGGCCGCGTCCGCCCCGCGCTGACCCCTCATGGAGACCGGCGGAACATGGAGCCGATACGCCACAGGGGATCACACACGGGCATCAGAAGGCTGGAGACCTCGGAGAACTATCGGCAATTGATTACGAGAGCCCGCTGGCGAATTGCAGCTTTCTCCCATGGGCCAGGTTGTCGTTGTGGCGTCAAAGGTCCGAAGCACCTCGCCAGTCCAGCAGGGAGAAGTCAAGGTCGACGAGGATATCGTTCAGGTCGACCCCTTCATCTTCGGTAAACTCGCGCAGTTGCCCCCACATCTCGGGAACATTGCTGACGGCGCCGCTCCGTAGAAGAACTCGGGGAAGACTGTCTCCATATTCATCGATATACAGCTCTGCGGCTTCGACTCCTGCGAGTTTCTCGCAGATGCTGATGAGAGTCGTGGGGTCGGCCATCAGACGCCGCTCGATAAGCTGACAGTTGGGCTCATTTTCCTTTGTGGCGGAACATTGGCGACAGTTGAATACGCGAGCTCACCAGTAGACCGGATCAGATGTCGATCGGGGTCAGGCCGGGGTAGATGTCGTGCCAGAGGTAGCGACGGCAGTGGAAGTGCCAGTAGGCGAAGGCGGTCATGTAACGGTCGAGGTGCGGGCGTTGATCGTCAGTGGCGAGGTCCAGGACGCGGCGATAGGCAGCCAGGCCACTGTCGAGGCTCCGGCGGTATTCGGCGAGGTAGGGGATGTTCTCGCTCACCGAGCGGCGGTAGATCCGGCTGGCGAGGAAGTCCTCGCCGTGCACCGCCTCCTTGTAGAAGGACAGGACGTCGTTGATGTCGTTGAGAAACGCGACGCAGGAGCTCAGCGCCGCCGACCAGAATGCCCGATTGTGGTGGGCGCTCAAGCACGGGTCGGTGAACTGAAGTGAGGTGAACCAGAACTGGGAGAAGCCGTTGAAGACACGGACGAAGTCACTGTCGACCCCGTCGGACGCCTCCGGCGTGAACTCCGCCTCCATGAGGACGCCGGTGATCGCGTTGTAGAAGAAGGTCTTGAAGACGGCGAGGAACGTCGGATCGCAGAACTGTGTGAGCTCTTTGAACATGTGCCGGATGTACCGGGCGTTCGGCGAGGATGCGCGTTGCTCGGGCAGCATGCCGGCCCGCAGGATGGCTTCGGCCTCTGCGGGATCGTGGCAGCACACGTCATCGGTGTTGGTGACGAACACCCAGATGCGATCGAGGGCGAGGGCGAGCGCGTCGTCGGCGATGGGCACCATGAGGGCGCGCATCAACGTGATGTTGGTGGTGGTGGCGGTGGGGATGGTGACGCCGAACGCCGCGAACTCGGTGGTGAGCACATCGGCGTCGGCGCGGGCCTGCGCGAGGTTGACGGGCGGATCGAAGGTTTGGGTGAAGGCGATCATCTCGTCAACCAGGCCGGAGGCCAGGACACTGGCGATCATGGTGCGGTGCCGAGGATCGGGGACGGCGTCGAGGCCGCTCCGCGTGGTGTAGTGGAGGGTGTCCACGCCAGGCGGTCGGGGGTGCCTGATCGTGCGGCGGTCTGTCGAGTCCACACTGCGTCCTTCCGTACGTCGTTTCCGGTCAGAGGCGCGTACCTTTACGGCCGCGCTGGATACTCACACAGTTGATCCCCTCACTGACTGCCAATGAGGCGTCGTGAACCCGACTGGGTGTACGCCGCGCAAACGGGTTGACGGCAGCGGGAGTGCCGAAATCGCCGGAAGCCGAAGGCAGACACACTCGGCAGCACCGCCCCAGCCCGAGGGCGACACCTACACGGGGTCCATCACGCCCCGTTCCTGCTCACCCACGCCCTCCTGGCCGAAGGAGTGCTCACGCGCGAAGCGCGGATCATCAACATGTCCTCGTTCGTGGAAAAGCGCGGCAGGCTCGATGCCACCGATCCAGATGTCGCGGGAACGTCGTGGAGCAAGCGCTTCTACGACCAGATCAACGTCTACGCGACGAGCAAACTCGTCAGCCTCCTGGCCGCGCGAGAACTCGCACATCGCCTACCTGACGGCATGAGCGTCTACAACGCCAATCCTGGGATGGCCAAGGGCACCGCGATGAACAGCAACACCGGTGGTCTGATGCGGCTGACCGCCCCGCTGTTCCGTCCGTTCGCCATCACCCCGGACGAAGGTGTGCAGACCCCGGTCTGGCTTGCCAGCGCCTCGCCCGCACCGTGCCCCAGCGGCGGCTTCTTCAGCGAGTCCCAGCCGGAACCCCTTCGTGCCTGGCCCTGAACGACGCTCTCGCCCGGACCGGTACACCAAAACCGCAGCCCTCCTCGGAATGGAGTCCCTCACGAGGTAGGGCCGGCCCGGAACCGGTTGTCACGCCGGGGCTGCGACTGCCTCGTCCTG
Source organism: Kitasatospora sp. NPDC059803 (assembly GCF_042732255.1). Classification (NCBI taxonomy): domain Bacteria; kingdom Bacillati; phylum Actinomycetota; class Actinomycetes; order Kitasatosporales; family Streptomycetaceae; genus Kitasatospora; species Kitasatospora sp. NPDC059803. Next base: position 37,300 of record NZ_JBHWIJ010000033.1, read on the forward strand.
CGGGGTCCGCGGGCCGGGCACCGTGCAGCCCTCCCGGCAGCCGTTGACCGCGACGGTCCGGCTCGGCTCGGCCCGCAACTTCCGGTGGCCGATTCGGGCGTCCTGGAGCGGGAATGCAGGAAGGTCTAGGCATGGAGCCGCGACCACAATCGGCTTCGGGTGGAGTCGTTTTCCAAGATGGCTTCGCTTGCCGTGATCCGCACTGCTCGGAAGGAGCACGAATGACCGGCCCCACCCTTGACCTGGCCAGCGCCGAGTGGCGCAAGTCCGGCTACAGCAACAACGGGGGCGACTGCATCGAGGTGGCTCCCGGCTTCCCGGGTGTACTGCCCGTCCGCGACTCCAAGGACCCCGAGGGTCCTGCCCTCGTCTTCCCCGCCGACGCCTGGTCGTCGTTCGTCGCCGCCGTCCAGGCCGGCGAGTTCGGCGAGGTCTGACGCACGCACGTCGCGCGAGCCCCACTACCCGCAGATGGGTAGTGGGGCTCGCACATCGCTGCCGATGGCACCGTTCCAGACAGGGCCCCGCCCTGGAGAAGCCGGGGGGGGCCGGCCGGTCGCGGGCGGGCGTGGGGGGCCGACCCCCCGCCCCCGGCCCCCCGCCGCCCGCGCGGCGCCCCCGCGGCCCCCCGTCCCGCTCACCGGACGTCACCGGGCGGCGGGGGCGGATTCCCGGCCGGGGAAATTCGCTGGCGGGCACCGGAGCGGGCGGGATAGGAAGGCCGGATGAGCACCACCGAGAACTCCGCCGAGCGGCGCGTCCTGCGGCCCGCCACCCTCGACCTGGGCGACTTCGCGCTGCGCCCCTGGGGCAGGGCCCTCGACCTGCCCGGCGGCACCGTCCCCGCCCTGGTGGCGGCCGCGGCCGACCCGGAGATCGCCCGCTGGAACCCGCTGCGGATCGCCGACCCGGCCGACGCCGAGGCCTACCTCGACCGCTGCGACACCGGCTGGGCCGAGGGGCGCGCGGCCGCCTTCGCGATCACCGACGCCCTCGACGGGACCCTCCACGGCAACGCCTTCCTGGGCTGGACCAACCAGTCGGACGGCATCGCCACGGTCGGCTACTGGCTGCTCCCCACCGCCCGCGGCCGGGGCATCGCCACCCGCGCCGCCACCGCCGTCACCCGCTGGGCCGTCGCCACCGCCGACGCCCGCCGCATCGAGCTCTGGCACGGAGTCGGCAACGAGGCCTCCTGCCGCGTCGCCGTCCGCGGCGGCTTCCGCCACGAGGGCACCACCCGGGCGTCCTACCGCTACGGCGACGGCGACTACGTCGACGAACACCTCCACGCCCGCCTCGCCACCGACCCGGACGCCGGGTAGCCAGGCCCGCCGACCGGCCGCCGCGCGGGTCCTCCCGGTGCCGGTAAACCGGTGGGCCGCAGGCTGCGCGCACGGCGGGGGAGCGGCCTAACCTGGAAGGGCGCGTACGGTGCGTGGCCCGGGAAGGGAAACGGTCGGCCATGACGGTGATCTCGGCGGCTCTCTTCGGTACCGATTGGCGCCCTGCGCCGGCCGGTTCCGCCGAACTGCTGCGGGAGTGCGCCGCCCGGGGCTGGACGGTCGTGCTGACCGGGCCCGGGCCCGGCGGGGCACCGGCCCTGACCGTGACCGCCCCCGGGCGTGACCCGGTGCGGGCCGCGCTGGAACTGGTCGGCGGCACGGCGTCGCACGCCGTGGCGGTGGCCGGCAGCGTGCGCGAGGTGCTGGCGGCGCGGCGGGCCGGGGTGCCGTGCGTCGCCCTGGCGGCCGGTGCGGACGCCGGCCCCGAGCTGCGGGCGGCGGGCGCGGTCGAGGTCCACCGCGACGCCGACGCCCTGCTGCGCGTCCTGGACGACAGCCTGCTGGCCCGTCCCCGGGCCTTCGGCCCCGTGGGCGCCGCCGCCGGCGCCGTACCACACGCCGTAACCGGCGGCCCCCTGAGCGGTTAGCGCCTGCCCGTACCGGGCAACCGCCCGGGTGCGAGCACGTCACCGGAAGTGTCGGAGGTGACCGAGATGGACGGACCCGCGTTGAGCGGATGGGAGCGACGGCTCCTTGAGGAGATCGAGTCCGATCTGCGCCAGGACACGCGCCTCGACCGGAAGTTGAGCACGATGGGCGCCAAGCCGCCGAGCCGGGCCCGGCGCGTGCTGCGCGGCGTCGGGCGCCGCCTGTCCGCCGGGGTGGTGCTGACCGCTCTGGTGATGTCCGCGATCTGCCTCAGCATCGGCGTGCGGACCCCGACCACCGCGGTGCTGACCGCCCTCGGGGTGGTGTGGGCGGCCTCGGTGGCGGCGGCGATCGCCACCTCGGCGCTGCTGCGCCGCCGGGCCGCGGGCCGGGGCGAGGGCCGGGACCAGACTGCGGGCCGGGACCGGGGCGAACGCCGGGCCGCACCCCCCGACCGGGACGAGCGCCGCGAACGCCGCCCCTGGGACCAACCGGAGGCATGATGACCACCGACCTGTGGGAGTACCGTCCGGGCCCCCACCACGCCGCCGACCTGAGCCTGACCGGGTACGAGGTGCAGGCGACCGACGGCCCGCTCGGCCGGGTCGAACAGGACACCGGGGACCACCTGCTGATCGACGCCGGGCCCTGGGTGGCGGGCACCCGGCTGTCCGTCCCGGTCGCCCTGGTGTCGCGGATCGACCACCTGGAGCTGACCGTCCACCTGGACTGCCCGCGCGCCCGGCTCAGCCCCGCCCCGGCCGTCGCCGTCCATCTGGGTTCTGCCTGCGACCCGCACCGGCGCTGAGCCATGGGCTGGCCGTCCACCACGCTCACCGGCCGGACGATCGCCTTCCTGGTCGCGCCGTACGGGGCGGAGCAGATCGAGCTGACCTCGCCGTGGCAGGCGGTGGCCGAGTCCGGCGGCACCCCGCGGTTGCTGTCCACCGGGCCCGGCCGCGTCCAGGCCGTCCGGCATCGAGCCCCGGGCGACACCTTCGCCGTCGACGTCCTCGTCGCCGAGGCGCGGCCGTCCGCCTTCGACGGCCTGGTCCTGCCCGGCGGCGTCGCGAGCCCCGACGCGCTGCGGCTGGACGAGGCCGCGGTGGTCTTCGTCCGCGCCTACTGCGCCTCCGGCCGCCCGGTCGCCGCGATCTGCCACGCCGCCTGGACCCTGATCGAGGCCGACGCCGTCCGCGGCCGCACCCTCACCTCCTGGCCGAGCCTGCGGACCGACCTGCGCAACGCCGGCGCCCACTGGGTGGACGAGGAGGTGCACGTCTGCCGCGCCGGCCCCGGCCCCCTCGTCACCAGCCGCCGACCCGCCGACCTGCCGGTCTTCAACGACACCCTGGTCACCGAGTTCGTCCACGCGGCGAAGCGCCGGAAGGGGTGAACCCGCTTCCCGCCCCGGGGAGTTCCGGGTCAGCCGAGGCCCGAGGTGCGCAGGGGGGCGGTCAGTCGCCGCGCAGCCGGACGAAGGCGGCGGCGGGCGGGCGGCCGGTGAGGGTCAGTTCGGCGCGCAGCGGGCCGGTGAGGGGGTGGACCGGGCCGTGCTCGGGGTCGGTGACGGGCGGGCCGGCGAGGGGAGCGGCGGCCTCGGCGACCTCGCGGGCCTGGACCGGGGTGAGCCGGGGGGTGCTGAGGAGCACCCGGCCGTCGTCGAGTTCGAGGACGAGGGCGTGCGGACGGGAGGCCGGACCGGTGAAGGCGCGGACGGTGGCGTCGAGGGTGTCGCTGCGGCGGTACTTGACCCAGGCGCGGCCGGCGCCGCGCGGGCGGTAGGGGGAGCCGGCGGCCTTGCAGACCAGGCCCTCGACGCCGGTGTCGGCGAGGCGGGTCATCCAGTCCAGCGCCTCCGCCCGGTCGGTGGTGGCCAGGACCGGCTGGATCGGCGGCGGGACGTCGGCCAGGGCGGCGAGCAGCAGCCGGCGGCGGTCGGTGAGCGGCAGCCGGCGCAGGTCGCGGCCCGGCAGGGCGAGCAGGTCGAAGGCGATCAGGCCGAGGACGACGTCCGGGGCGGCGGCCCGGGCCCGGCGGGTGCGCAGCAGTTCCCCGAAGGCGAACCGGCCGGCCCGCCAGGCGACGAGTTCGGCGTCCAGCACCAGCCCTTCGGGCAGCCGGGCGACGGCGGCGGCGATCGGCGGGAACTCGGGGGCGAGGTCGCGGCCGGTGCGGGACTGCAGGACGGGCGGGCGGGCGCCTCGGGCGAAGGCGACGCAGCGGAAGCCGTCCAGCTTCAGCTCGTACTGCACGCCCGCGCCGCCCAGGCCGTCGGCGGGCGGGACGTCGGTGACGGCGGCGGGGCGCATCACCTCGACGGGCGGGTGGAGCACCTGGCGGGGCTGCTCCTGGCGGGGCTGCTCCTGCCGGGTCGCCGGGCCGGCGGGGAGCGGTCGGGCCCGCTCCGGGTCCAGCAGCGGGGCGAACAGGTCGCCGTGGGCGGCGAGGCGCTCCGGCACCTCGGCGAGGGTGAACACCAGGTCGTCCGCCGTGCCGGCGCGCTCCAGCTCGGCCCAGGACAGCGGGGTGGAGACCGTCGGCAGCGGCCGGGCCCGGAGGGTGTACGGCGCGGCGGTGGTCTTCCTGGCGTTGTTCTGCGACCAGTCGACCAGCACCCGGCCGGCCCGCCGGGCCTTCGCCATGGTGTGCACCACCAGCTCCGGGCGGTCGCCCTCCAGGGCGGCCGCGAGCGCCTTCGCGTACGCCGAGACCCGGGCGCTGGGGGTGGGCTCGATCGGGACCAGCAGGTGCAGGCCCTTGGAGCCGGAGGTCTTCACCCAGGCCGCCAGGCCGTCCGCCGCGAGCCGCTCGCGCAGCAGGACGGCGACGGTGCGGCAGGTGAGGACGGACGCGCCCGCGCCGGGGTCGAGGTCCAGGACGAGGCGGTCGGCGAGCCCGGGCGCGGCCGCGTGCCACTGCGGGACGTGCAGTTCCAGACAGCCCAGGTTGGCGGCCCAGAGCAGCGCGGCCCCGTCGTCGAGGACCACCTGGCGCAGGCCACCGCCGCTGCTCGGCACCTCGACGGTGCGCACCCAGCGCGGGGTGCCGGCCGGCGGGTTCTTGGCGATGAACACCTCGGCCTCCACGCCGTCCGGGCAGCGCAGGAAGGAGACCGGGCGGTCGCGCAGGTGGGGCAGCAGGGCACCGTGCACGGCGGCGTAGTAGCGCAGCACCTCGCCCTTGAGGGTGCCGGTGCGCGGGTAGTACACCTTGTCGAGGTGGGAGAGCGCGAGGGTGCGCCCGTCCACCGTGAGCTGCGGCATGGGTGCTCTCCGGAGCCTGGGCGGGCCTGTGCGTGGCCCCGCAGCCAGTCTGCCCGGACGGCGGCGGGGGCGCAGCCGGTCCACCGGCGTCGGCGGCGGGGGCGCTCAGCCCCGCGCGGGGGCGGCGGGCCGGGGCGCGCCCGGGTAGGTGCCGAAGTACCACTGGTTGCCCTCCGGGTCGGCGGCGGCGAAGTCGCGCGAGCCGTAGTCCGTCTCGGTGAGCGCGGTGGTGATCCGGGCCCCGGCGGCGACGGCGCGGTCGTGCACGGCGTCCGGGTCCGCGGTGACCACGTACGCGGTGAAACCGCCCGGCCGGCTCGGGCAGGGTGCGCCGCCCTCGGGCGTCTCCCGGTCGGAGCCGAGCATCACGCCGCCGCCCTCCGGCCAGGCCAGTTCGGCGTGGGCGACGAACCCGCCCTCACCGTAGGCGACGACCTCCTGGAAGCCGAAGGCGTCGACCAGGAAGCGGATCAGGGCCCGGGCGTCGGTGGCGCGCAGGCTGGGCCAGACCTGCGGGGCGGGGGCGGTGCCGTCCATGGCTGTCTCCTCCGGGGGGCTCGGGTTGCTTACGCCTCCCACTCTGCGGCCGCCGCAGCCGCCCCGCCTTGGACGTTTCGGAACTTCGCCTCCTCCGGCCCCTCCGCCGCCAGCCACACGCTCGGCGCGGCCCCGGCCAGGGCGCGGAACTCCCGGGCCAGGTGCGCCTGGTCGAAGTACCCGCAGCGGACGGCCAGGTCGCCGAGCCGGGGCGGCGGCGAGGCGGCCAGCAGATGGCGGGCCCGGTCGAAGCGGATCACCCGGGCGGCGGCCTTCGGCGTCAGACCGGTCTCCCGGCGGAACCGCTCCTGGAGGTGCCGGGCGCTCCAGCCGGTCTCCCGGGCCAGCGCCGCCACCGGCAGGGCGCCGTTGCTGCGCCGCAGCGCCCGCCAGGCCCAGCCGACCTCCGGCGGCACCCGCCCGGACGGACGGGCGGCCCGCAGCAGCGTCCCGTCCAGCACGGCGAAGCGCTCGGACCAGGTGCGCGCGGACTGCAACTGCTCCTGGAGGCGCGGGCCGAGCCGCCCCAGCACCTCCTCCGCCGGGAGGTCGATCCCGGCCAACTCGCCGGCGGGCAGCCCGAACAGCGCCCGGGCGGCCAGCGGGTGTACGGCGATCTGCACGCCGGACTGCCGGCCGTCGTGGGTGATCAGGGCCGGGCCGGTGTGCAGGCCGCCGAGCAGCGTCGGGTAGCTGCCGGGCGGCTGCGCCGGGTCGGGGTGCCCGGCGATCACCAGCGGCTCGTCCAGGGTGAGGATGAACGTCAGGTACGGGGACGGCAGGCCGCGGTGCAGGGCGGGCGGGATGCCGCGCTGGCGGTATCCGGAGTACCAGGCCACGTACGGGCGCAGCGCGGGCGCGGGCCGGGCGCGGACGGCTTCGTCGATCAGGCCGGCGTCGGTGTCTGCGGCCGTGTCTGCGGCCTCGTCGGCTGCGGCTGCGGACGTCTCGGGGGCTTCCGTCGTCACGTTCCCAGTATCGGCGGCCGGTGGGGCGCGTGCCGCAGCGGAGCGGGCGTCCTGGACAAATGCGCACCGGGGCCGCCGAGTTCGGCCGTCCTGCGGGTGCCCCCGGTGGAGCGGCCGTCTCGTTCAGTGGATCATGCTTTCTTGCCAGGCGAGATGCGCGCACACTGATGGGCATGGGAAAGCAGTATGAGAGCATCAACGGCAGGCTGCGGGCGTTCATCGAACGGCAGCCCGTCTACTTCGTCGCGACCGCGCCCGTCTCGACCGACGGGCACGTCAACGTCTCGCCCAAGGGCCGCTCCGGCACGCTCGTGGTGATCGACGAACTCACCCTCGCCTACCTGGACTTCGGCGGATCCACCGCCGAGACGATCGCCCACCTGCGGGAGAACGGCCGGATCACGCTGATGTGGTGCGCTTTCGACGGCCCGCCGACCGTGGTGCGGGTGCACGGCCGGGGCGAGCCGGTGTTCCGCGACGACCCGCGCTTCGCCGGGCTGTTGGGCCGCTTCGACCCGGCCGTCGACGGTTCGGGGCTGCGCGCGATCGTGCTGGTGCGGGCCGAACGGGTCAGCGACTCCTGCGGGTTCGCCGTCCCGCTGATGGACTACCGCGCCGACCGCGAGCTGCACGCGCAGTACTTCGGCCGCAAGGACGAGGAGGAGTTCAACACCTACTGCGAGGGCAAGCAGTACGTCGGCACCAGCATCGACGGCCTCCCTGCTCTCCCGCTGCCGCTCCCGCCCCGGCCGGGCACGCCGTAGGGCCTGGGGGCCGTCAGGCCTGCGCTACGGGCAGGGTTCCTCGACGCGCATCGCGGTCAGGCCGATCACCTGCCCGGTCAGCACCTCGCCGGCCGCCGGGCTCTGCCCGCACACCTGCCACTCCCACTGCACCACCACGACCCGCCCCCGCGGATCGGCGTCCCGCACGCTGACCGGGTACCAGAGGGGCAGCAGCGCCCGTGCCGCCAGGACGGTCTGGCCGCGCAGCTCGGGCATCGGCGGGTGGGGCGGGCTGGGTGCGGGGATCGCGTAGCCGGGCCGGTCGTCCGGCGGCAGCGTGCGGCCGGGATCGGTGTGCGGATCGCAGGCGGCCAGCCCGAGCGAGGCCACGAGCACGAGCAGGGTCCAGGTGCGGCGCATGATCCCCCCGGTGGAATTCGCCTACGGTCCCGGCGAGCCGACCGTACCTGCCGTGCGGCGCGCCGGATCGGTTCGTGACCGGCTCGCGGCCGGAACGTCGCCACCTCGGTACGCGCCGGGGCCCGGCCGGGGCCCCCGGGGAAGCCCGTGCACGAGCGGAACGGGCACCGTGCGGCGCTGCGCGGGCGTGTGGTCGGCCGCGGCGGGCGGGAACGCGACGACGCCGCCGCACCCGGGGAGGGTGCGGCGG